>JBDNHN010000251.1:0-21681 GCA_041688725.1 Gillisia sp. | reverse complement strand
GGTAAGAGTAATAGAGATTTTACTATATCTACTTCCCCGAAAACCACGGGAAGGTTGTTAATTGTATTAATCTCTAGTTTGGTTACGCTCATCTCCGGAGATCTGATATTAACCCTCTCAAAATTTTCCGTAATTACCACTTCTTCCAGAAATTCTGAACTTTCATACAAATTGAAATTTAAACTTTCCGATTTTTCAACTTGGATTTCTTGAGAAAGAGTTTGATAGCCAAGATAACTTACTAAGATTTGATGTTTACCGGCCGGAATTTTTAAAGAGTAAAATCCATATTCGTTTGTAATGGTGCCTGTACCCAGATCAGGAAAAATAATATTAACTCCGAAAAGGGTTTCATTGTTTGTGGCATCCCGTACAAGCCCATTAAGAGTGTTTTTTTCCTGAGCATGTAGATATGAAAAAAGAAAAATGAAAATTGCGGGAAGTATGTTCTTCAAAGTAGAAATTTTTACCCAAATATATGATTTTAGAACTGATAAATAGTAGATATCATTATCCTGAGGTTAAATTTCGAATATTTTATCCTATTTATTATAAGTATGGCAAACCTCATTTTCGGGAATCATAATTGATTTTTTCTTTTTGATTTATAGACAGATTTCTTTATTAAATATTCAATAGAATAGCAGTTGATTCGAAAATCTAAAAGTATTTAACAGCTTAAATAAAAAAAGTTAGCCGAATATTTATCCGGCTAACTTTTTTACTACTTAAAATGAAGGCTTAATGACCCAGAATTTTATTTAATGTTTCACTTGGGCGCATGGCTTTGTTTACAAGATCTTCACTGGGGTAGTAATAACCTCCAATGTCTACTCGTTTTCCCTGAGCATCCAACAAATCCTGTAAAATTCTGCTTTCGTTAGAAGCCAATTTTTCTGCAAGTTCAGAAAAATGTTCTTTCAACTCAGAATCTCTATTTTGGTTTGCCAGGGCTTGTGCCCAATATAAGGCAAGATAAAAATGGCTTCCCCGGTTGTCTAATTCATTCACTTTTCGGGAAGGCGATCTGTTTTCCTTTAAGAATACTTCGGTTGCTTCATCCAGGGTTTCAGAAAGGATTAAAGCTTTTTTATTCTTGTATTTTCCGCCTAAATGCTCTAAAGAAGCAGCAAGAGCCATAAACTCACCTAATGAATCCCATCTTAAATGTCCTTCTTCCGTAAACTGTTGGATGTGTTTTGGAGCGGAACCTCCGGCACCTGTTTCAAATAAACCACCCCCACCCATCAACGGGACAATGGAAAGCATTTTGGAGCTTGTTCCAAGTTCCAGGATTGGAAATAAATCGGTTAAATAATCCCGTAAGATATTTCCTGTTACTGATATCGTGTCTTTTCCTTCTTTTACTCGTTTCAAAGTATAGTTGGTTGCCTCCACGGGTTCCATAATTTTTATCTCCAATCCGGCAGTATCCATTTCAGCCAGATATTTATTAACTTTTTTGATCATTTCGGCATCGTGGCTCCTGTTTTTGTCCAACCAGAAGATAGCAGGCATTCCTGATGCTTTAGCTCTGTTCACCGCTAACTTCACCCAGTCTTGAATTGGGGCATCTTTTGCCTGACACATTCTCCAAATATCACCTTCTTCAACTTTATTTTCCAAAATGATATTTCCATTGGCGTCAATTACCCGAATAATTCCTGGGTTTTTAATTTCAAAGGTTTTGTCGTGAGAACCATATTCCTCGGCCTTTTGCGCCATAAATCCCACATTGGGAACTGTTCCCATAGTTGTTGGATCAAAAGCACCATTTTTTTTGCAAAAATCGATTGTTGCCTGATAGATCCCTGCATAACTGCTATCGGGAATAACGGCTTTGGTGTCTTGTAATTTTCCTTCTGGATTATACATTTTACCGGAAGTCCTTATCATAGCAGGCATAGAAGCATCTATAATAACATCGCTCGGTACGTGAAGGTTAGTAGTCCCCTTATCGGAATCGACCATAGCCAGTTTAGGGCCAGTTTTGAATGCAATTTTAAAATCTCCTTCAATTTCTGCTCTTTTTTCCGGAGATAATTTTTGTAAATCATTAATAAGATCCCCAAGCCCACTGTTTGCATTTACGCCTATTTCTTCAAAAGTTTTACGGTGTTTGGCAAATATATCTTTAAAGAAAACCTTAACGGCATAACCAAATATTATGGGGTCTGAAACCTTCATCATTGTTGCCTTCAAATGCAAAGAGAAAAGAACGTCCTTCTCCTTGGCATCGGCTATTTGGGCCTCAAGGAATTTGATCAAGGCTTTTTTGCTCATTACAGAAGCATCGATAATTTCTCCTTTTAAGACCTTGAGATTATCTTTGAATATTTTTTTATTTCCTGAGGAATCTGTCAATTCTATTTTTAAACTTCCGGGTGAATCTAGAGTAAGCGATTTTTCATTTGAATAAAAATCTCCTTCTTTCATGGTTGAAACGTGGGTCTTTGAATTAGGATCCCAGGCTCCCATAGAATGCGGATTTTCTTTAGCGAAATTTTTTATGGCTTTCGGGGCCCTTCTATCGGAATTTCCTTCTCTAAGCACCGGGTTTACGGCACTACCTTTTATCTTATCGTATTTTTGCTTGATTAGTTTATCCTTGTCATCTTTAGGCTCAGTTGGATAATCGGGTAATTTGAATCCTTTAGCTTGCAATTCTTTAATTGCGGCTTCCAATTGGGGTTCAGATGCACTTATGTTTGGCAACTTGATGATATTGGCCTCTGGCTTATTTACCAATTCGGCCAATTCTTTTAAAGCATCGGGGACTTTTTGTTCTGAAGATAAGAATTCCGGAAAAGTCACTAGAATCCGTGAAGCTAGAGAAATATCTTTTGGTTCAATTTCAATATTCGAAGTTTCAGTAAAGGTCCTTACGATCGGCAAAAAAGAATGAGTAGCCAGCATTGGGGCTTCATCAGTTTTGGTGTAAACAATTTTGGCTTGTTGTGACATATTTAAAAATTTATTTTTCGCGTTATTTTTCAACGGAATTTGAAATAAATTCCGTTGAAAAATAACGTTCATTTATTAAAACGGTTGTGATTAAGTATTAAATATTTAAAAAAAACGCTAAGTCTCGCGAAGATACCATTTTTGGTGATTTTTTAATGGTTTGAAAGCCAGTAAAATTAATGAAGATTGAAGTTATTTTAATTAAAATAACGCTTTACCGCTGGATCTTTGAAGATCGGAAATAAGTCAATTTCCATAACTTACCGCGAGGGATATTTCACATGATATAAATTGTTCACGAACGCGCCCAAATTATATCAAAAACGTTTTTCTATAAATAAAAAACCGGTCCTACAATTGTAAGACCGGTCTAAGTAAAAAAGTTTCAATGAAGATAAAAGCTAGGATTATTCGGTAACTGCACGAAATGCATTTACACGTCCTTTTCCAAAATAAGCACTTTTGCCATTCCCGTCAATTTTATCGGCAGTTTTTTCAAGTTGCTTCACTACCTCCTGAGGGCTCATTTTTCCATTCTTCCCAATTATAAGAGCGGCAACGCCAGAAACATGCGGTGCAGCCATACTTGTGCCGGCACTCCAGTAATACGTATTATTGTTTCCAGAACTTAAAATAAAATCATAGATAGAATAATCACCATCTCCTCCCGGAGCTGCTATATCTATAAGAGATTTTCCGTAATTAGTGTAAGAGGCGGGAATATCAAAATTGGTATATGCTGCGGTATAATCATAATCGTCCGGAGCAGTAGCAGATACTGTAACTACATTGTTTAACCCGCCTGGTAATTTTATCGATGACTCATCTCCATCAGCATCATGTGCATCATTACCGGCAGAAGCAATTATGGTAGTTCCTTTTTTATAGGCATAGTCGATAGCTCTTTGTTGTGCTAGTACAATTTCCATAACGTATTTTCCCGGAATTTTAAATGGATTCCCATCAGCATCCACTAATTTTCCATTTTTATATAGAGTAGCTCCTAAACTCATATTGATTACATCGGCTTCTTTCAGTCCTGCATAAACAATCCCTGCATTAATGGTACTAAAAGCTCCGCTACCAGTAAATTCTGAAAGAACTTTCACGGCTACAATATTTGCTTCAGGAGCTACACCTATTATTCCTCTACCATTTTGAGCGGCGGCAATTGTTCCTGCCACGTGAGTACCATGGTTGTCAAAAGGAGTGGTAGGCAGAATGTTCCAATCTTCCCCTGGAACGAAAGAGACTGATAAATTTGGAATTAACCTAGGAGCTAATTCAACGTGTTCAGCATCAATTCCGGAATCTAGAATAAAAACAGTTGCTCCTTTACCAGTAAAGCCAGCATTCCAAGCCTGTGGAGCATCTATCGCTTCCAGTCCCCACAGATAATCGTAAAAATAATATGGTTCTGTACTTCCTATACTTGGAGTAGCGTCAACACCAATATCTGTAGGAATCCATTTTATTTCGTAATCCGGGATTACAGAAACTATTTCTTTATTTTTTAAAGTGTTTTGGATGAAATTCGCATCCTTGGAACTTACAACTGCAATTCCAATTTCGGAAATGGTACTCAAAATTTCCCCGCCCCCGGTTTTTATATAGTTTTCAACACTCTTGGTCATTTCACTATCTGCGGAAATAACCATATAATTTTTAAATGGAGGTTCTTCCAATTGCATTGAATTGGCATCCAAAGTTTCATTCACTTGCTCTTTTTCACAGGAAGTAAGAATAACTCCCAGGGTGCAAATAGATAATACTACTTTTGCTAAGTAAATTTTTCTTTTCATAATTTCCATAATTTATATTAATTTTAAAAATTGAATATACAACTTTATTCTTCTTTTTATGAGAATACATATGGCATAACGTTAAATTTTTTGAAAGAAATATCTTACTTTTCAGTTCTATAGATTTAAAGAGAATTAAAATATTTGGAACCAATTTTTTCCAAGCAACAGAATTAAGGGTGTTTAATTTTGTCTTTACAAAAAAACCAGGTTATCTGGAAGATTAAAAACACGAACTAATGTATCAGTTTTAAAAAAAGGTGGGAGAGGTTTTAATACAAAAAAGCCATTTCAAAATACAATGTATTTTGAAATGGCTTCTAACGAAATAACGCTTTGCCGCTGGATCTTTAAAGATCGGAAGTAAGTCAATTTCCATAACTTACCGCGAGCGATATTTCACATGATATAAATTGTTCACGAACGCGCCCAAATTATATCAAAAACGTTTTTACCTTTTATAACTGTCTTCATTTTATAAAACACATAATAGAAGATAAAAACCTATGCAAAGAACTTACTTTACTATATTTAAAACAATAGAAATCCTGGTGTCATTCTATTTGAATTTTAAATACATCTTAAATTTACGATGAATATTTTAATTTTTAAAGTATTTTAACTTTATAATTTCCTGAGTTAAAAAAAAGTTTGGTTGAATTCCTTCCTCTTTTCAATAGTATATTTTGTAGAAAATGATAAAAAATAAAAAGCCCCGAAATTGGGGCTTTTTATTTTTTTTAAGAAGGAAGTAATTATCTTCTTTGCTCTTTAATACGGGCTTTTTTACCTGTAAGGCCTCTAAAGTAATAAATACGGGCTCTTCTAACTTTTCCGCGTTTAAGGATTTCAACTTTTTGAAGTGCGGGCATATTTAGTGGAAAAATACGCTCAACTCCTACAGTACCACTCATCTTTCTGATGGTAAAGGTTTTTGAAATTCCTGTTCCCTTAACCTGGATTACTACACCTCTATAAAACTGGGTACGGGTTTTAGCCCCTTCCTTAATTTCATAATAAACAGTAATAGTATCACCTGCTGAAAATTCAGGAAAATCTTTTTTGGTAACGAATTCGTCTTGTACGAATTTAATTAACGATTCCATATGCTATAGTTTAAAATATATGCCAAAACAACATTCACGGTTTTCGCCAGAGGTTGATTTAGGGGTGCAAAATTATGAAATATAATAGTATAAACCCTATTAAAAATCAATTATTCGTCTTTAAATAAATCGGGTCTTAATTTCTTGGTCCTTAAATAGGATTGTTCCTCCCGCCAGTCTTCAATTTTAGGAAAATTTCCTGAAGTTAAAATTTCGGGAACCTTCCATCCTTTGTATTCTGCAGGCCTTGTATAAACAGGCGGAGCAAGTAAATCGTCCTGGAATGAATCGGTCAGGGCAGAGGTCTCATTTCCTAACACTCCCGGAATAAGTCTTATAATGGAATCACAAACTACGGCTGCCGCAAGTTCACCTCCGGAAAGCACATAATCTCCAATGGAAATTTCCCTGGTTATAAAATGATCACGCACTCTTTGATCTACTCCTTTGTAATGACCACATAGAATAAGAATATTTTCTTTTAAAGATAAGGTGTTGACCATCTTCTGGTTTAGGCGTTCACCATCAGGAGACATATAAATAATTTCATCATATTCCCGTTCAGATTTGAGATGCGTGATGCATTTGTCAATGGGCTCGATCATCATCACCATTCCGGCACCTCCACCAAATTGATAATCGTCTATATGTCTGTAATTATCGGTAACGTAATCCCGAAGATTGTGCAGATGGATTTCAACCAACCCTTTGTCAATAGCGCGTTTTAAAATGGAAACCTCAAACGGACTGGTTAAAATATCGGGAACAACAGTAATAATATCAATTCGCATTTTAATAAAAATTTACATTGCACTGATGGGGGAATATCTTAGCAATATTTTTAGATTCTCCGGAACCTATTATTTATCACTGGCCCTGTTTCTTTCGTCCTGTAAGAGTCTGCCCAGTCTTTGTTCTTTTTCTAAAGCTTTTGCGCGGTAATCTTCAAATTCCTTTTCAGTTTGAATAAGGTTCTTTTTTGCTTCGGTGGTTTGTATATTTCCTTTTTTAAATCTAAAAATAAAAAAGAGCAATGCAATAATCAAAGCGCCGATAATTCCCCACATAAGTGACATATAACTGCCTTTGCTAAAAGGAATTCCCAAGAAGGTAATGGCATCTTTTTCTGCAGTTACCGCAGCCAGATTTTGTTTTGTAGTTTCTAAGCTCGCCTTTAATTCTGAAATGGCATCCTTTTGTTGGTCAATTGAATTTTGTTGAGTGATAATTTCATTTTTTAGGAAATCAATAAACTCGATGGTGTTTTTCTTTAAACTAACCAAATCGTTATAATCTACTACCTTATAGCCCTGATAATCGTTGGATTTTTCTATTAAAGTTGTAAATCCATCCAGGATTGGGGTTTCACTGCTGTTGAAATCTTGAGCGTTAATTTGGGGTGCAAAAGACAAAAATATAAAAATAAAAAATAATGTTTTGTTCATTTGGGGTTTATTTCAGTTATATCAAATTTAAAACGTTAAGGCAAAAAACTTATTGCCAGAATTGTTTTTTTTAAGCACTTTATTTTAAAAAGTTACAAGTGCAAAAATAAAACATTGATTCTATTTCTTACCGTCTTTTAATTTTAATTGTTCAAAATTAATAAATTCATCCTGTTTGAGGAAAAAGTGGGGGTTTAAAATTTTTCAAAAACGACAGAACCCACCTTATAAAGTGGGTTCTGCTTAAAAATTAGTTATAATCACTAATAATAGGTAAATCTCCTCACTTTGGCAATATACTTGGCAAGCCGGATTACTTGTTGACTATATCCGTATTCATTGTCATACCAAATATATAAGATAATATTTTTCCCATCTTCGGTGGCAATGGTTGCCTTGCTGTCAAAGATAGCAGGCTCAGAGGTTCCTACAATATCGCTGGAAACCAGTTCATTATCCAAAGAATAATTAATTTGTTCCACCATATCGCCTTCTAAGGCATATTTTTTAATAATGTTGTTAACTCCATCAACAGTAGTGGCACTTTGCACTTCCAGGTTTAGGATCGCCAGGGAACCATTTGGAACAGGCACGCGAATCGCATTAGAGGTTAATTTTCCTTCAAAAACCGGTAAAGCTTTGGCAACTGCCTTTCCGGCACCGGTTTCTGTAATAACCATATTTAATCCAGCAGCCCGTCCTCTTCTATACTTTCCGTGAAAATTATCTACAAGGTTTTGGTCATTGGTATATGCATGAATGGTTTCTAAATGCCCGTGAACCACTCCTAAGGATTCCTCTATTGCATAAAGAACAGGAACAATAGCATTTGTGGTACAAGAAGCGGCAGAAAATATTGAAGCTGTATCTGGATCGTATTGTTTATGATTTACCCCATAAACAATATTTGGAACCCCTTTTCCGGGAGCAGTAAGCAAAACCTTTGAGGCTCCCGTTGCAGTCAAATGTCTGCTTAATTCCTCCTTATCCCTGAAGGCGCCCGTGTTATCTATAATAAGGGCATCTTCAATCCCGTATTTTGTATAATCTATATCTTTCGGTTTATCTGCTGAAATTAGATAAACCTTAGTTCCATTGATAATTAATGCCGAATTTTCCACATCGATGGAAACTGTTCCCGAAAAATGACCGTGAATGGAGTCATTCCTTAACAGTGAAGCTCTTTTTTCAAGTACAACGGCATCTATTTTGCCACGGGTTACAATGCCCCGAAGTCTTAGCTGACTTCCTTTACCGGTTCTTGTCATCAACTCTCTGGCCAATAGCCTTCCAATCCTTCCAAAACCATAAAGAACAACATCTTTTGGCGTAACTTTTTTGTATTGCCTGGCTTCTTTAAGTTTATTTGAAATGAATGCCTTTGGATTGTTATAATCTGTCTCCTCTATATGGTACTCATAGGTGAGTTTGCCAATATCCAATTTTGCCGGCGGAATATCCAAATCTTTGATTGCCTGTGCAATTTCAACCGAGTCAAAAATAGAAATTGGTTTTTGTACAAATTCCCCGGCATATTCGTGAAGGTTTAATATATCACTAACATTGAGGTTGATCAATTGGTTTCTGAAGAGAACTAATTCAATGGATTTGTCATACCATAAATCGCTTATAATTTTAATAAATTCAACCGAGGCGCGTCTCCTGTCGGTTTGAAATGCAAGTTCCTTTTCGTAAACTTCGTTAATTTCCATAATTTTACAGCGTTGAGTTTTTGTTTAAACACTGCAAAAGTATTGATTTCAAACGTTTTCGTAAGGTGTTTTTAGAAAAAAATTCACCCGTTGTTAGATTTATAACAGGTGATAAAATTAAGATTGTTTTACCTCCAGATATAGGTTTGTTCTTCCCCTTGTTGGTTTAGAAAAGTAACGCTTATGTGTTCTGATATTTTTTTTGAATTTAAAATCTTTTTTACACCTGCAATATTGAAAACCTTCCTGCCGTCAATTTTTGAAATTATTACTCCTAACAATGCCTGGTATTGTTTTTCAGCTTTGATTGTTCCCACAACTTTTACCCCATTTTTGGTTTTAAATTCCTTGAGTTCATTCTCAGAAGCATTGGTTATCTCCAACCCAATTGGTTCAATTAGGAAAGTTTCATATTTGGTTAATTTTACTTTTACTTTGCGCTCATTTCCTTTTCTAAAGAGACCTACAACTACTGTTTCACCAGGTCTTTTTGAGTTGATATAACCGGTTAGATCAGACATTTTCCTGATCTCAATATTGTCTATTTGTTTTATTACATCACCAGTTTTGATTCCTGCTATTGCGGCCCCACTTTCTGAATCCACTGCAGCAACAAATACTCCCTGGCTGGTGTTGATGTCAAATTGTTTTGCAATTGCCGCATTCATATCACTTCCGCGAATTCCTAAAATGCCCTGCTGCACATCTCCATATTCCATAATATCTTCTACAATTTTACGGGCGTTGTTGGAAGGAATTGCAAAACTGTACCCTATATAACTTCCTGTTTGGGAGGTGATGGCTGAATTGACACCTATTAACTCTCCATTTATATTTACCAATGCACCACCGCTGTTTCCAGGATTTATGGCAGCATCAGTCTGAATAAAAGATTGTGGGGAACCATCATTTATATTGATATCCCGGGCCTTAGCGCTGATAATTCCAGCCGTTACAGTAGAAGTTAAGTTAAAGGGATTTCCAACTGCCAATACCCATTCTCCTAATTTGATGTTATTTGAATTTCCGAAGACAAGAAAATCCAAATCCCTGGCATCTATTTTTATAAGAGCAATGTCTGCCTTAGGATCTGTACCAATAACATCTGCTTTGTAATTCTTATTGTTATTTAATGTCACCTGAATTTCACTTGCGCCGGAAATCACGTGATCATTTGTAATAATATAACCATCGGGAGAAATAATAACCCCGGAACCTACACCCTGTAAAATTTTTCCGGTATTTTGACCATGAAAATAATATTCCCAAATACTGCTGGGCTTATTAAAAACTGCTAAGTTCTTTACGTTTACAACCGCATGCACGGTCTTTTGGGCAGCTTCAGTAAAATCGGCATTGGTGCCGTACAAATTGGAATCATATGAAACGGGTAATACCCCGGATTTGTTTTCGGTAACAGTATTATCCTGAAAGAATGGATGGTTTTCTTCAATAAATAATTTATAGGAACCTAATGTGAGAACCCCTCCTAACATGGAAATTATTAATAATGTTGCAAAATTTTTCATGTTGTTTTTAATGTTTTTTTCGAAGATGTTATTCTAAAATTAAAGTTTTCAAATTCTTTCTGCTAATCTTTAACGGGCTATTAACAATGTAGAAATATGTGATATTGTTGTACCTTTGGCTTGTTCAAATAAAGCTATGAAACTTAATTTTTATAAATACCACGGAACAGGAAACGATTTTATAATGGTTGATAACCGTATGGCATCTTTCCCCAAGAATGATACCAATCTGATCCATGAATTATGCCATCGTCGGTTTGGAATTGGAGCCGATGGCCTTATTTTATTGGAGCAGCCGGTAAATCATCAAGAGGATTTCAAAATGGTATATTATAATGCAGATGGAAATCAAAGCAGTATGTGCGGCAATGGAGGAAGATGTTTGGTGGCATTCGCCAAATTCCTTGGGGTCTTTGACAACGAAGCTGTTTTTAGCGCGATAGATGGTCAACATAAAGGGATTGTAAAAGATGGGGTTGTAAGCTTGAAGATGAGGAATATTACAACTGAAAATTTAAATGAAAAGGAATTATTTTTAGATACCGGGTCGCCTCATCACATTTTATTTTCAGAAGAAGTTGGGGATGTAGATGTCAAAAAAGAAGGTGCAATAATTCGATATTCAGATAAATATGAAAGCAACGGAGGAACAAATGTAGATTTTGTGCAACAAACGGGGGCGGATTCCTTTTTGGTGCGCACCTACGAACGCGGAGTAGAAGATGAAACTTTTTCCTGCGGTACAGGGGTAACAGCAGTGGCACTTGTGGTTCATGCAATTGGAAAAACCCGGGCTACAACCGTGCATCTTGAAACTCCCGGAGGAAAATTAACTGTTTCTTTTAAAAAAGAGGAAAAAAACTATAAGAATATCTGGCTTACAGGACCTACAAGGAATGTGTTTAAGGGAGTAATAGAATGCTGACTTTAAGAGGAAATAAAGTTTATTTAAGGGCATTGGAACCTGAAGATCTCGATTTTATTGTGGAAGTGGAAAATTTTGAAGAATTTTGGGAAATAAGTGCCACAAGGGTACCGTATTCACGGTATTTAATCAAAAAATATTTACAGAATTCGCATAGGGATATTTATGAAGTCAAGCAGTTGCGATTGATGATTTGCGATCTGGAAAATAACCCAATAGGCTTAATCGATGTTTTTGACCTTGAACCAAAAGACCGGAGGGCTGCGTTGGGAATTTTAATTGTCAATGATATCGAAAGAGGAAAGGGCTACGGTGCCGAAGTGCTGACTTTAATTTGTAAATACTGTTTCACACACCTTGATCTGCATCAGGTTTATGCCAATGTAACAGAAGATAATCTCGCAAGTATTAAGCTTTTCGAAAAAAATAAATTTGAGAAGGTTGGGGTTAAAAAAGATTGGGTCATAGCAGGCGGAAAATTTAAAAACGAGATATTATATCAACTGATCAATAATGTACATTAAAAAAATTCTTCTGATTACCGCCCTTTTAGGACTTGTGGCCTTGGGTATTTTTAGCTATATAATTTACAACAACATTTTTTCTCCAAATACGGTTTTTGAAGAAGAAACCACTGCGGTTTTTATTCCTACAGGTGCAAATTTTGAAAGTGTTCTGGACAGCTTAAAACCAATCTTAAAGGATTTGGATGCTTTTGATCTTGTTGCTCAAAAAATGGATTTTACCTCAAAAGTGAAAGCCGGGAAGTTTGTGCTTGAAAAAAACATGAACAACTATCAAATTGTCAAGGTTTTAAGAAGCAAGAGCAGTCCTGTTAGAGTGATTTTTAACAATCAGGAACGATTGGAGAACCTTGCAGGAAGGATTGCAACCCAAATTGAAGCAGATAGTTCTGACTTGATTCAAGCGATGATGGATTCAGAATTCCTGTCGCAAAATAATTTTACCGAAGCCAATGCCCTTTCCATGTATATTCCAAATCAATATGAGTTTTATTGGAATACTTCAGCGGAAGGATATAGGGATAGAATGTTAAAAGAACATCAAATTTTCTGGACACCGGAGCGTTTGAAAAAGGCAAAGGAATTCAATTTAACTCCTTCTGAAGTCACCGTAATAGCATCAATAGTTCAAAAAGAAACAGCAAAAACAGATGAGCGTCCAAGAGTAGCAGGGGTTTATATGAACCGTTATAAAAACGGCTGGAAACTGGATGCCGATCCCACCGTGATTTACGCCATAAAACTCCAAAAAGGGGATTTTGACACAGTTATAAAACGGGTGTTATATAAAGATTTGACCATAAATTCTCCTTACAATACATATTTATACAAAGAATTACCTCCCGGCCCTATTGCAATGCCGGATATTTCTTCCATAGATGCAGTTCTTAATTATGAGGTCCACAAATACTTCTTTTTCGTGGCCGATGTTGAAAATTTCGGCTATCACAAATTTGCCAAAACTTTAGCCCAGCACAACCGCAATAAGCGGGCTTATGTGCGATGGATAAACCAACAGGGAATTAACAGGTAAATACTGCTTTATTCATTTATTATTGGACCTTCCGAATTATTGATTTTTAGATACTTATCAGGTTCTAAGTGGGCTGAAATCCTTTAGTAATTGTTTAACAGTCTATATATAAATTTATTAAAAATAGTTATATCTTTGCACGGCGAAATTGAGAGGGGTCAAGTTGACTATCAACCTTTCAGAATCAATAAATTATGAGAAGGAAAATTGTAAAATTTTCAGTTCTGCCGGTTGTAGCAGGTTTTATGTTTTTGAGTTTTTCAACAAAAAAAGTTGCAAATTTAGATATGTACGCTACCACCACTAATGACACTTTTGAATCCACAGCTCCTTCTTTAGAGGAAAACGCCTTAATTAAAAAACCTGCAATAAAGATTATTCCCAAATTAGGGAAATCCTATATTGGTTTTAAGGAAGCGGTAGCTTTTAAAGAATCCCGCGGGAATTACAAAATTGTGAATCAATATGGATATTTGGGAAAATATCAATTTGGTAAAGGCACTTTGAATTTAATTGGAATACGTGATGCCAAATTGTTCCTAGAAACCCCAGAGCTTCAGGAAGCGGCATTTTATGCCAATGCCTCCAGAAACAAATGGATTTTAATAAGGGATATCGCCCGCTTTTCAGGGAAAACCATCAATGGAATTGATATCACCGAATCCGGGATTCTGGCAGCAGCACATTTGGCCGGACCGGGAAGTGTCAAAAAATATTTGAGAAGTTGGGGCGCCAATTCCTTTAGCGATGCTTTTGGAACTACTATTGGATCTTATATAAAGAAATTTGGCGGTTACGACACATCCTTCATACAGCCTGACAGAAAAGCAAAAGCTATTGTTGACAGGGCTTAAAGCTCTTTCTGAATTACAAAAATAGTAGGCCTTTTATGAAGGTCTACTTTTGTTTTCCCCCAATCGGAAATGGATTTAGTCACAATAATTTCTGAAGACAAAGTTAAATCACAAGCAATGCAAAGTTGCGTTGCGGGATTTAGGATTTGTTTCATGTCTTCCAGCAAATTGTTATTTCGGTAAGGTGTTTCAATAAATATTTGTGCCTGATTTTTTTCTGAAGAAATTCGCTCCAGACTTTTAAGCTTGTGTTTCCTGTCTTTCTTGTCTATGGGAAGGTACCCGTGAAATGTAAAACTCTGCCCGTTCATCCCGCTTCCCATCATAGCAAGCAAAATGGAAGAAGGTCCAACCATTGGGATAACCCGAATCCCCATTTGGTGTGCGATCTTCACTATTTCAGCCCCGGGATCGGCTATTCCCGGACATCCAGCTTCACTTAAAAGTCCAACATCAATACCTACTTTGCAAGGGTCTAAAAAGGAAGACAGCATACTTTTTTCGGTAAATTTATTGAGAATGCTCAATTTTAATAGTGGTTGACTTTTTTCAGGAACGACTTGTTTTATCGATTTTCTGGCGGTCTTTTCATTTTCAACAATATAATAATCTACTTTTTCAATTGTTTTGGTAATTGAAATGGGAAGGACCTCCATTGGATTTGATTCCCCTAATGTAGTGGGAATTAAATATAATTTGCCGGAATACTGAAAGGGTGCTTGAGCCATGAAGATTGAAAATTGTAATTTAATTCAGAAAAATAAAAAGTTAGGTTTCCATAAGTTTGGATGCAATAATATCGCAGGCCTCTTCCAACATCATGTAAACATTTTCAAAACCCCGTTCACCTCCCTGGTAGGGATCAGGAACATCTACATTTTCTCCGGGAAAAACTTCGTTTAAAATAAGATTCACCTTTCTTATATCTTCTTCATTTCTCGCAAGGGAAATAACATCAGCAAAATTGAAATTGTCCATTACGTAAATAAAGTCAAACCTGTCAAAATCTTCAGACTGAAATTGCCTTCCACGTTGGTTGGAAATATCCAGACCATAACGCTTTGCAACCGCAATAGAACGGGAGTCCGGGATATCGTCTATATGATAATCCCCTGTACCGGCAGAATCCACGTGGACTTTTTCCGGATTAACCTTGGATTTTAGAATTCCTTCGGCCAAAGGTGATCGGCAAATATTACCCAGACACACCATCAAAACGTTGGTTTTCATAAAAATAATATTTGAATATTATAAGGTTAGTTTTTTATTGAGATCTTCAACAAATTTTTTGAATTGTTTATCTGTAGCCGAAAGATTATTTACCGTTTTGCAGGCATGAAGAACCGTTGCGTGATCGCGTTTTCCTATTTGACTCCCAATACTTGCCAAGGAGGCTTTTGTGAATTTTTTGGCGAAAAACATAGCCAATTGCCTGGCTTGAACAATGTGGCGTTTACGGGTCTTAGATTGCAGTGTTTCCACATCCATCTGGAAATAGTCGCTCACAATTTTTTGAATGTAATCTATAGATACTTCCCGCTTGGTGTTTTTTACGTAATTATCTACAATCTTTTTTGCCAGTTCCAGAGTGATATCTTTTTTATTAAAAGATGAATGAGCGATAAGTGATATAATTGCCCCTTCCAGTTCTCTGATATTGGTCTTGATGTTATTTGCCAAAAACTCAATAATATCTATAGGCATTTCTACCCCATCCCTGTATAATTTGCTTTTTATAATGGAAACACGGGTTTCAAAATCAGGGTTTTGAAGCTCTGCAGAAAGTCCCCATTTAAACCGGGACAACAAACGTTGCTCTATATCCTGCATATCCACGGGAGCTTTATCGCTTGTTAAAATTACCTGTTTCCCATTTTGGTGCAGATGGTTGAAAATATGGAAAAACACATCTTGTGTTCCTACTTTTCCCGAAAGCAGTTGAATATCATCTACAATAAGAATATCAATAATCTGATAAAAGTGAATAAAATCATTTCGGTTGTTCTTCTTTACAGATTCTATATATTGTTGCGTAAATTTTTCAGCAGAAATATAAAGGACGGTTTTTTCAGGATGTTTATCTTTAATTTCAACCCCAATAGCGTGACCCAAATGTGTTTTTCCTAATCCGACCCCTCCAAAAATAAGCAATGGATTAAATGAAGTACCACCCGGTTTATTGGCAACTGCCAGCCCGGCCGATCGCGCTAAACGGTTTGAATCGCCTTCAAGGAAACTCTCGAAATTGTAATTTGGGTTTAGTTGAGACTCTATTTTTATATTCCTGATTCCGGGAATGATAAAAGGGTTTCTTAGTTCTGCGCTTTTGCTTTTCACCGGAACATCCACTTCCTGTGAAACCATATGGCTTCGTTGGGTACTCGGGATTTTTTCAGTAAATGGAAGTTTGTTCCCGTAGGTGTTTTCCATTTTGATCACATAAACCAATTTGGCTTTTTCACCTAACTCCTTGTTGAGGGAAACCTTCAACAATTTCACGTAATGCTCTTCAAGCCATTCATAAAAAAATTTGGAAGGAACTTGTATGCTCAACGCACAATCTGTAAGTTTTACTGCCTGTATTGGTTCGAACCAGGTTTTGTAGGCTTGGGGGGTAATGTTATCTTTGATAAAAGCTAGACAGCTATTCCAAACTGATTGCGCAGTTTTTGACATGCTATAAATTTGGTTTAATATTGGTTAATAGTTGGCTCTAAAGTTGTTGGAAAAATGTTCTCCTTCAAATTTCGGAAGAACAAATATGTGAACAAAATATGTAATAAAAAAGTCATTTGGCTATTGACTTTTAAGAAAATTTTATGCATACTTCCTTCTGGCAATGAATGTACAAAAAGCAATTTTAAAAAACTGATTTATTTCTTATGAAAAGACAACAAACCTATGTTAAAGTTAGATATTCCGAAACCGATCAAATGGGAGTCGTATATCACGGCAATTATGCCCAATATCTTGAAATTGCCCGTTTAGACTGGCTTGATCAACTTGGGGTGTCTTATAGATCTATGGAAGAGCAGGGAGTTATGCTTCCGGTTTATGAAATGGAATTTAAATTTATTAAACCTGCAAAATTTGATGATACTTTAAGAATTGAAACCAATTTAAACAAAATTCCACGGGTTAAAATTGAATTTAATTATGCTGTCTATAATCAGGAAAACGAACTGATAACAACGGCTAAAACGGTTTTGGTTTTTATGGATGCAAAAACAAAACGCCCAATTCGGTGCCCTGAATATATTTTGGACAAGCTGGAGAATTAATCTTCTGAATTTTTTATTTCAACTTTATAGATCGACTCAAATTTTTTGAAAATTTCTTCTGAGTGTTTTTTTCTTACCGAAATATGGATCTCACAATCCAATTCCAGCTTTTGTTTAATGATGTTCAAATTATGCTCCTTAATTACCCTCATCACCAGGTTGATCTCGGGATAATCAAATTTTATCACAAAAACCTCGTCTATGGTTCTTTTGACGATTTTACTGTTTTCCAATGCCATTTGGGCTGTGGTTTTATAGGCGTTTATCAGACCGCCTACCCCTAGTTTTATCCCGCCATAATGCCTCACTACAACTATCAAAATATTGGTGACATCAAAAGATTGGATTTGCCCGTAAATAGGCATTCCGGCTGTATTCGAGGGTTCACCATCATCATTCGCCCTAAATTGGCATTTTTCCTTGCCGATTCTCCAGGCATAGCACCAATGACTTGCCTGGTGATGTTTTTTCTTTAAATCCTCGATGTGTACTTTAGCTTCCTCCTCTGTAGATATCGGAAATGCAGTACCGAAAAACTTTGAGTTTTTATCTTTGAAAAGAACTTCTTCCGAAGCTTTTGAAATGCATTTATAAGTGTCTTTCAAATCAATCTAATTTAGCCGTTGGCAACCATTAAAATACTGATAATGGCCAGTGCAATTCCAATCCAGTTTTTGGGAATTAACCTTTCTCTGAACAACGCAATTCCCAGAACCGTAGAAACCAATACAATAGCGACATTATTGATTGTAAAAATGGAGGAACTTTCAAATCCTTCACTCCTTAAGGCCATTACCAAAAAATAGATCGAAAAAAAGTTAGGTATTCCCAATGCGAACCCTCCCAAAATATTTTTGCCTGTAATTCTCAATGTACCCATAAAACCCTGAACAACCAAAGCTCCGGTCCCAATAGTTCCTGCGACAAAAAAGATGGCAGAAGAGAAAAGTGCCACATCTGTTTTGTTTACATAGCTGGATTCCAAAAATTTTAGGCTTGTATCAATTATTCCGCTTCCCAAAAAAACCAAAATTGGAAATATCAGGTTTTCCTTTTTTATTGCTATCCCTTTCCTGTTTTTTATGGAGGTTAAATAAACGGCGGCCAAAGCCAGGACAATCCCTATAACTTTTACAATGCCGGAACTCTCTTTGAAATATAGGATGCCAAATAAAACAGGAATGGCAACCGACATTTTTGTAGCTACAGAAACAACCGAAAGTCCAAAACGCTGAGCGGTGATTGCGGCCAGATAAAAAACAGAGATAAACAATACACCCAAAATTAATGTTCCGGGAAACCAGGGTTTTAAGGGTATTTGAGTAATATCAGTTTCTTTTATAAAAACGAAAAAACCCACCGTGCAGGCGATAAAATAGTTGAATACAATCGCCTGGAACGTATTTAAACCAAACTTTTTAAATAATTTAAAAAGAACAAAAATTAAACTCGAAGATAAAATACTGAGCAAGAGATATATCAAAACAATTCATTATTTGAGGTGAACAGGTCGATAATATCCTCCATTGCAGGATCAATATTCCAAGTGTGAATTCCCAGAGCCGACGCCGCCTCGGTGTTTGCTTTGGTATCGTCAATAAAAAGGCATTCTTCGGGTTTTAGATTGTGTTTTTCAAGTACGAATTCATAAATTTCCGAATCCGGTTTCCTGAAATTCACTTCGTGAGAAAAATAAAACGCGTCAAAACAAGCAACAAATTCTTCGTAAAACGGGATGTTTTCTTTGACCCAATTTATATGGAACTCATTGGTGTTGCTCAACAGGATCAATTTATAATAATTCTTTTCTGAAAGTATTTTAAGAAAAGTGTAGCGATATTTTGGAAAATCGATTAAAATAGCATTCCAGGAGGCTATAATTTGAGGCTTGGTTAAAGAGGAAAAAGATTTTAAATATGAAGCTATAAAAGCATCAGAAGAGATCAATCCCTTTTCATAATCCAAGTTTGTCTGAACAAGTTCTTCAGACAGATCTTCAATTTTTAATTTTTGCATTTCCCTGAGAGTTGCCGACTTGTCTAAATTGATAAAAACATCGCCAAAATCAAAAATAAGTGTTTTAATCATTTGTGTAAATTTTTAATTGATCTCCAGCGATCAGTTTTTCCGATTTTAATATTCCTTTCAGTTTTGGAGCTTCTAATCCATTCTTAAACTGAATCCTTCCGCAAATTACCCTTGCTTCATCCCAAAGTCCTGCATCAATAAAAGTTTGGATTGTTTTGGTCCCTCCTTCAATTATCACCGATTGCAATTCATTCTGGTGCAAGATTTGGCAGATCTGTGGTGCTATTTCCTTTTCAAAATCCTTTGTTTCAATCGCAAGGAATTCACAATCTGATTGCCTCAATTGAATGGCGTTGAGGTTTTCTGTTGTATTTCCGCAAATCAGAATGGTCTTAATACTGCCGTCAAACAATGCGGAATCTTTCATAATCCGCAAATGTTGATCAATCACCATTCGTACCGGATTTGGACCGTCCCATAATCGGGTATTCAATTTTGGATTATCGGTCACAGCCGTATTTGTTCCCACTAAAATGGCCTGCTCCTCGCTTCGCCATTTATGTACCAGTTGCCTTGAATATTTATTGGTGATCCAAACCGGTTCCCTTTTGGTGCTAATTTCAGCAGGAAGGGGAGCAATAAATCCATCTTCACTTTGCGCCCATTTTAAGATAATATAAGGTCTTTTATGCTGATGAAAGGTAAAAAACCGTTTGTTAAGTTCCTTGCATTCAGCTTCCAAAAACCCCAGACTCACTTCGCATCCGGACTCAAATAGTTTTTTAATTCCCCTTCCGGCAACCTTGGCAAATGGATCCAATGTTCCTATCACCACTTTTTTAATGCCACTGGCAACTATAAAATCGCTGCAAGGCGGAGTCTTTCCATAATGACTGCAGGGTTCTAGGCTTACATAAATAGTCGCTTTTTTCAGTAGGGATTTATTTTTGACCGAATTAATCGCAATTATCTCGGCGTGAGGCTCTCCGGCTTTGCGATGCCAGCCTTCACCAATAATTTTGTCTTTATAAACCAGCACACTACCAACCATAGGATTTGGATAGGTAGTTCCTAGCCCGTTTTGGGCAAGTTGAATGCAGCGTTTTATATATTTTTCGTGTATCTTCACATCGCTAAAATAAGATTTATTAATAAGAATGAACAGTTTTAAGATTCGGGAAATTCAACCGAAAGACAACCAGGGAGTTGCGACGGTTATAAGAGATGTATTAGTTGAAATGGGAGTTCCCAAAATAGGTACCGCTTATGAAGACAAATGTTTGGAGGATATGTACGGTGCTTACGAGCATCCCCAAATGAAATACTTCGTAGTAGAAGAAAACGGGAAACTCATTGGCAGTGCGGGAATTGCTCCTTTAACCGGAGCCGAAGAGGACATCTGCGAACTTCAAAAAATGTATTTTTTATCCGAGGCCCGGGGTAGGGGAATAGGCGCGGAAATGATGCAAACCTGTATGAATTACGCGAAATCTGAAAATTTTAAACGCTGCTATCTGGAAACCTTGCCTTATATGGAAAACGCGCGCAAACTTTATGCCCGTTCCGGATTTCAATCTTTGGAAAAACCTATGGGGGATACCGGGCATTACAATTGTAGTATGTGGATGTTGAAAGATTTGGAATAGTATTGAGATGTCAGATATGAGGTTTGGGAAGAGAAAACAATAAATAGAGGAAATAGGAAAGTCAAATATAAAAGAATCAGGATTCAAAATCATATAAATAAACCTTTGCGTTCTTTGCAGATAATCATTACGCTTTTTGCGGTTACTGGATATTTTTGCAGAACAAAATCTAACTACCAATTTTGTTACTATCCCAATTAAAAATAAAATTTTTAAATCTTCTGAAGGACGAATATCCGGCTCAGGAAGCGAGTTCTTTTTTCAATTTGTTAACCGAATCTTATCTGGGAATGAACCGATTGGATTTTGCGTTAAAACCCGGGAAAGAGCTTTCTTTAGAAGAAAAAGAAAAATTTGAATTTGCAATCGGCAGGTTGTCACTGCATGAACCCATTCAATACATCATCGGGGAAACCGAATTTTTCGGATTAAAATTTAAGGTTAATAAAAATGTGCTTATCCCCCGGCCCGAAACGGAGGAATTGGTGCAATGGATCCTGGACGATGTAAGGGAATCAAAGACCCCCCCAAATTTAAAAATTCTCGATATTGGCACCGGTAGCGGGTGTATAGCAATAAGTCTGGCTAAACATCTTCCTAATGCAGAAATTTTCGCTTTAGATATTTCAGAAATAGCCTTAAAAACAGCCAGAGAAAATGCCGGTTTAAATAAGGTAAACGTCAATTTTATTCAGGCTGACATTTTAAATCTGGAAGCCTTAACCGGAAAATTTGATGTTATCGTATCAAATCCGCCTTATGTAAGGGAAATGGAAAAAGTTGAAATACATCGAAATGTACTTGATAATGAGCCAGATCTGGCCCTTTATGT
>JBDNHN010000250.1:0-3537 GCA_041688725.1 Gillisia sp. | reverse complement strand
CATAATAACATACCGGGAAGTGCGGGAATTCAAGGAAACATATAGTTTTCCGAAAACCCAAACTTCAATCTCATTTACGGGGACTTCCACCGCTGAAGTTAAATATGAAAGTGAAAAAACCGATCCCGAAGTTTCTGTATTAGGAGTGAACGAATTTTTCCTGACAAATTCAGGGTTGAACCTGGAGCAAGGCAGGGAATTTAATTATTTTGATATTCAAAATAACAACAATGTAGCCATCCTGGGTGCCGATTTTGCCGATGGACTTTTTAAAAATATTTCTCCAATAGGCAAAACCATCAGTGTTCGTGGAGTAAAGTTCACTGTGATTGGAATTTTGGAAACCAAAGGTTCTACCTTCGGAAATAACAAGGATTTACGGGTATTGATCCCTGTAGAACTTGCGCGTTCCATGTTTACCCAACCCGATATCAATTATAACATCAGTGTGCGGGTTGGCGACAAGGAAATGATGGAAGGCGCGCAAAGCGAAGCCATTATTACTTTTAGGAACATAAGAAGACTAAATCCCATTGAAGAGAACAATTTTGGAATTGAAAAAAGTGATGATCTGATTAACCGAATATTTACAATTACGGGTTACCTGAATCTTGCAGCCTGGATTATTTCTATTATAACCATTTTTGGTTCCTCAATAGCCCTTATGAATATAATGTTGGTTTCTGTTTCTGAACGGACCCGGGAAATTGGAATTAGAAAGGCTTTAGGAGCCAAACGCAATACCATTGCTACCCAATTTTTTATGGAAACCCTTATAATTGGTGGAATAGGTGGACTTGTAGGAATAATACTGGGGATTTTTATTGGAATGGGAGTTTCTGCCGCAGCTGATTTTGATTTTGTCACACCCTGGAAAGCAATTTTATGGGCTACAGGAATCACCATTTTAGTTGCAATTTTGGCAGGAAGTTACCCGGCCAATAAAGCAGCAAAACAAAATCCGATAGAATCCCTGCATTATGAGTAGATCAGGTATTCACGATCAGGTCAAAATATTCAAATAGTTCTCCTTTGGTGATTACAGCTCCTTGTTGTATAAGTGCAAATATATCCTTATTCCTCTCGGCGCTTATCGCTTTAGTTGAGGTAAATAAATTGACGGAATCCTCCATTATATTTTTTTGCAGCCATTGATAGCCTTCACGGGTTGTAATATCTATTGCCTTATTCTCCAAGGTTACCGCGATTAGATCAATTTCCTCCTGAGAGATATGAAACAGGTACATTTGATTGGGGGAAAAATGTTCGAGATAAGTCACCTGCTCCAAAACTCCTTCCCATATCAAATCGCTAAAAACATCTAATTCTTGTTCTGCAGTTTCCGGTTTTTGTTGTTTTATTTCTTCCCATTCTTTTGCGGAAATAGATTGTGTTGCAAGAAAGTTGATGAATTCCTGTCGCAATTCTTCAAACTGTTCTTTGCTGAGTCGGGCGTATTTCATTTTTTGATTTATTAAAAACCACCTGGAAGGTTGGTTTAGATTAGGGGATTATTTCCTGAAATAGAAAAGCCTACTCAAAATAGAGTAGGCTTTAATTTATATAATCACAGACTTATGCCTGAGCAATAACATCAAATCCGAAAGGTATGATTACCGCGCGGTGAAAGCGCAAAGTAGCTTCATAATGACCTAAACGTTTAATATTTCCACCAGCAATGGTGATATATTTTTTGTCAAGTTCAATTCCTTCTTTCGCAAGTGCTTCAGATAAATTGCCATTGGTGATAGACCCAAACATTTTATCGCCACCACCTGCTTTTGCAGTTAGTTTAAGCTCTATTCCGTTTAATTTGGCTGCTTGCTTTTTAGCTTCGTCTATATCTTTTTGTTCTTTAAAGGCACGTTGCTTTAAAGTTTCAGCCAAAACTTTCTTTGCTGAAGGGGTTGCCAAAGCGGCAAAACCTTGAGGGATCAAAAAATTCCTACCGTAACCGTGCTTAACGACTACCATATCATCTTTAAAACCTAAATTATCTACGTCTTTTTTAAGTATCAATTCCATAATTGCCTTCTTTTTATTTTAATAAATCGCCAACATACGGCATTAATGCTATATGGCGCGCGCGTTTAACGGCAACAGCCACTTTACGTTGATATTTCAATGAAGTACCGGTCAATCGTCTTGGTAACAATTTACCTTGTTCATTAACAAAACTCATTAAAAAGTCAGCATCTTTAAAATCGATATATTTAATACCTGATCTTTTAAATCGGCAATACTTTTTGGTTTTGGAAGTTTCAATATTCAGAGGGGTTAAATATCTAATTTCCCCGTCTTTCTTTCCTTTTGATTGTTGTTCAATAGTTGACATAACTACGCTTTTTCTTTGTTTCTATTTCTTCTTTTTTCGGCCCAGGCAAGTGCATGTTTATCCAACCGTACAGTAAGATAACGCATCATTCGCTCTTCTCTCCTGAATTCTACCTCCAGAGGATTGATAGCCTCTCCTGGCGCTGCAAATTCAAATAGGTGATAGAAACCACTTTTTTTGTGTTGAATTGGGTATGCTAATTTTTTAAGCCCCCAATTTTCTTTGGATATCATCTTGGCACCGTTCGAAATAAGAAAGTCTTCGTATTTCTGAACTGTTTCCTTTATCTGTTCATCAGATAAAACGGGATTCAAGATGAAAACAGTTTCATAATGATTCATAAAAATTGTTTTAAATTAATTTGGATGCAAAAGTAACATGTTTTTCCACATAAACAAAACCTCTATCTCACGTTAAACTACATTTATTAACGATGTAATTCAATATTAGCTTGTATTAATAAAATTTAATGATTAATATTGTTTTAGCTTAACCTGTAACCTATGGAAGATACTCTACTTAAATGTGCTGTCGTTGACGATTCCAGCTTACAGCGTTTGTCTATTGTAAAGCTGATAAAGGATCACGCTAATTTAAAATTAGTTGCAGAGTACAACAATGCCATTGAAACTAAAAATGGTCTTTTGGACACAGATGTTGACCTTATTTTTTTAGATATTGAAATGCCTATTTTATCTGGATTTGATCTTCTGGACAACCTGGCCAATAAACCCCAGATCATATTTGTGACCGGGAAAACCAAGTACGCCTTTAAAGCCTTTGATTATGATGCTGTAGATTATATTCATAAACCTGTAAATAAGGAGCGGTTTAACAATGCAGTAGCCAAAGCGATCAAACTTCATGATTTAAAGGTCAATGGAACAACTGTAGAAGATGAAGATTTTATCTTTGTGAAAAGTAACCTGAAGAACAGAAAGGTATTCTTAAGTAAGCTGAAATATATAGAAGCACTTGGTGATTACGTTAAATTTGTTACTGAAAAGGACACTTTTGTAGTTCTTGCCACGATGAAATCTTTTGAAAATCAACTTCCACAGGATAAATTCCTGCGCATCCATAAATCATATATTGTCAATCTGGAAAAAGTGGAACGCTATAACAGTAAAAATATTGAAATCGACAAGGAGCAAATTCCGCTAAGCCGACATAAAAAATCCGATTTAATAGAAGCATTAAGT
>JBDNHN010000249.1:0-7557 GCA_041688725.1 Gillisia sp. | reverse complement strand
TTTGTAAAAGAATCTGGTGCCGATTTGGTGCAATTGATAGATCCAGAAACCAATAAGATCATCCTTTCATCTGATAAGAAATTTGAAGGTACTGAATATGCTCAGAAAACTGATTTTGGATTAAAGGAGCCACATACTTTGAAAGAAAATGGTACTATTAAAATTATCACTCCGGTAATGGGTCTCAATACCGCACTGGGAATTCTAATTGTACAGATCAATAATAAATAAGCTCCAAAATATATTGGAATAGAAAAAGAGGGCCATTATTAAAGTTATGGATTTTATCAGAACCAAAAACAGCAAAAAAGAAGAAATTAGACCCTTGTTTTGAAATATATTACAAAAACTGTCTGGATTTTATCCATAGTGAGTTTGTTTACAGACACAGCAAGCGAAATGCTGTATCCAATAATGCCTATTTACTTAAAATCCATTGGTTTTTCAATTGTACTGATAGGTATTCTTGAAGGTTTCGCAGAAGCAACAGCCGGATTGAGCAAGGGATATTTCGGAAAATTATCCGACAATTCCGGGAAACGGGTTCCCTTTGTGCAGCTTGGATATGCGTTAAGTGCCATTTCAAAACCGATGATGGCAGTTTTTATTTTTCCGATCTGGATTTTCTTTGCCCGGACCATAGATCGCTTGGGAAAAGGAATTAGGACCGGTGCAAGGGATGCAATTCTATCAGACGAAGCCAGCCCGGAAACCAAAGCAAAAGTTTTTGGATTTCATCGTTCCCTGGACACTTTTGGAGCGGTCTTGGGGCCTTTGTTCGCTCTGCTCTATTTGTATTTCAATCCCGAAAACTATAAAACTCTTTTCTATATTGCCTTTATTCCCGGGCTTATTGCCATATTGACCACCTTTTATCTAAAAGACAATGGAAAAAAATTTGAGACTCAAAAAATCACGACCCCATTTTTTTCCTTCTTAAATTACTGGAAAGTAAGTCCGCCACAATACCGAAAAGTAGTAACAGGCCTTTTAGCCTTTGCTTTGTTCAACAGCTCAGATGTTTTCCTGTTACTAAAAGCCAAAGAGGCTGGGCTAAGTGACACGATGGTGATTGGAGTTTATATTTTCTACAACCTCATTTATGCCCTGAGTGCATTTCCTATTGGGATTGTTGCCGACAAAATTGGTTTAAAGAAAATGTATGTTTTCGGGCTTTCAATATTTGCCATTGTGTATTTTGGAATGAGCCTTAGCTCTAATGTTTTTGTGATTGCCGGCTTGTTTTTTCTTTATGGTGTGTATGCGTCAGCTACCGAAGGAATTTCAAAAGCCTGGATCAGCAACATAAGCCTTAAAAAAGATACCGCGACAGGAATTGGGACTTATTCAGGTTTTCAAAGCATTTGCTCTATGTTGGCAAGCACGTTGGCAGGATTTATCTGGTATCAGTTTGGGGCCAGTGCAACCTTCATAATTACCGGGGTTGCAACCCTGTTAATTCTTTTTTATTTTTCTTTTTGGATCAGAACTAATCCCAAACCGCTTAAACAAATGGAAAACTGAAATGAGAAAAAGACCTTAGGCCTTTTCTATGCAAATCCTGGCATCTACCGCTAATATTTCTTCTGAAGTCCCTAAAAGCGGATTTAAATCCAACTCTACGATCTCTGGAGCTGCAGTTAACAGATTGGAAACCTTAGAAATAATTTCAGCAAATACTGTTTCATTTACTCCCTTCTGATTTCGAATTCCCTGAATAATTTTATATGATTTTAGATTCCGGATCATTTCCGAAGCTTCTTCATTTGAAATTGGCGCTAATGCAGCCTGAACATCTTTCAACACTTCAATATAAATCCCACCGAGACCACACAAAACCAAATGCCCGAATTTATCTTCTTTTTTAGCACCTATAAAAAGTTCAATTCCCTTTTTCATAGGTTGGATCAAAACAGCTTTTGCTCCATCAATTTTCATTATCTTATCAAAAGCATCAATGAGTTTTTCTTCAGAATTGATATTTAAGAAAATCCCTCCCACATCCGATTTGTGAACAGGACCCACAACTTTCATCACTACCGGAAATCCAAGGTTTTCGATCTCAGAGATACATTCCTTTTGTGTTTTACAAACAACCTCAGCAACAATTGGAATTTGAGCCGCAATCAACAATTCTTTTACCTGTTGAGGCTGTAAATAACCATTGCCGGAATTGTCAATTACAGCTCTTATTTTTTGCAGATTGAGGATTGGTTTTGATAATGCCGTGAATTTGGGTTTTGGGGTTTTGGCTATTTTCGCCAATGCATTTCCGAATAAAACCTCATCGGGAAAATTGATGTTTCCCTTTGAAATAAAAGCATCGATCTCATTTTTCACATTTACTACCGAAGGCAAAACCGAAAATATGGGTTTCTTGCATTCCCTGATTTTTTTGTGAAGCACCTCATAAACATCATAGACTTCAAATAATCCCGGGCTTCCAAAAATAACGACCATGGCATCAATAGCTGGAAATTTGTATTCACAAAAATCAATGATAGTTTCAAGCTGTTCCGCATTTCCGGTAGCCAAAAAATCGATGGGATTTGACACCGAAGAACCTGCGAATAATTTCTCAAGTAATGTTGCGCTTTCCTTTCCGCTTATTTCAGGAACATTCAACCCGTTTTTTGACAAAGCATCTGTCAGCATCACTGCAGGACCGCCGGCGTGGGTGATAATCGCGATATTTTTTCCCTTGAGCTCCGGATGCATAAAAATGGACGCGACCGTGATCAACTCATTTCTTCCGTAACAGCGCACAATTCCTGCTTTTTTAAACAAGGAATCTACCGCTACATCCGAATTTGCCAAAGCCCCGGTATGCGAACTTGCAGCCCTGCTTCCCGCCGAAGAACTTCCCGCTTTTATCGCGGCAATTTTGCAGCCTTTTTCAATTAATGAAGACGCGTGTTTTAATAATTTCTTCGGATTATCGATACTTTCAATATACAGCAGTTTTACCTTCGAACCTTTTTCACTGTCAAAAGTGTTATCCAAATGTTCCAAAACATCTTCTACTCCTATTTGTGCTGAATTCCCAACTGAATAAACACTTGAAAAAGTTAAACCCGTTGCGGTTGCAGCTTCAATAATAAAAACCGCGGTTGCCCCGGAACCGGAAATAAAATCGGCTCCATTTGGATGCAGTTTTGGAATAGGCGTGGTAAAAACCCCTGCATAATTCTGATTGATCAACCCGATATTATTAGGCCCCAATAAAGTTCCTCCGGCTGCATCTATTTCCTTTACAATTTGTTGTTCCAGTTGCCTCCCTTCCTCGTCTTTCTCGCTAAATCCAGCCGAAAAAATAATAAAACCTTTTGCATTCTTTTGTCGTGTCAAAACCCTGACAGTTTCCAAAGTGAATTTTGCCGAAATGGCTATAATCGCCAGATCCACATTTGGAATTTCAGCGAGATTCTGATAGCATTTTACACCCTGGACTTCCGTTTCTTTTGGATTTACCGCAAACAGGTCTCCGTTAAAATTATGGTCTTTTAAATTTTTAAGAACCCTGCCTCCGGGAGTTTGGATATTATTTGAAGCTCCAATTACGACAATACTCTTTGGTTTAATAAGTTTTTCGTGTAACATTTAAAAATTTTACTTTGTACTTTTTACGAAAGAATTCCCATCGCAATTTCTTTTCCCTTGTTAAAAGCCTCAATGTTTTTATTGACTACGCGGTCCCCTTTACGTTGAAAAAGGGTTTTGATTGCCTGTACCAAACTCTCTTCATCCAAAGGCAAAAGAGAAGATGCTGCACCTAATAAAACAATATTGGTCGCTTTGGAATTTCCAAGATCCTTAGCTATTTTTTTAGCATCGATCAAAATGTTGTTTGGAAGCAATTTTATTTCCTTGTAAATTTCTTCCAAATTTGGATAATCGGGAATATTCTCAAATGGATTTGAATCTGTGACCAGGTAGCCGTCCTTTTTCAAAAAAGGCAAATACCGCAATGCTTCCATTGGTTCTACTGAAATAATTATATCCGCTTTCCCCTGGGGGATCAGATCGGAATGAATTTCGGTATCCGAAATGCGAACATGAGATTGCACCGCTCCCCCACGTTGGCTCATTCCGTGAACTTCAGACTGTTTTAAATTAAGATCACTTGCCAATGCCGCCGTATCTAAAACTGCAGCGATTGTCAGGATTCCCTGTCCGCCAACTCCAGCTAAAATTATATTTGTTTTCATCTGTTTATATTATTGTTTTTAGTTCTGTTTTAGAATTTTGCAGAAACGTCCTTCTTTTCAACGCAAAGATTCAAATCAATTAATTGAAGCCTTTTTCATTTCGTTTAGCTTGTCTTTTTTCGCTTTAGGCAACTGAACACATGGACGTTCGGAAATAATTACCGATACTCCCTGATAGTTTATTTCCTGACGAACAAAATCGATATTTTCCTGGAAATTTTTATTGAGTGGATTTAGTAATTTCAAGTGTTCTTCCTCCACTCCAAGACCTCTGCAAATATCGACCAACCTGCCCGAAGCCGATGAATCCTGGGCACCGGTCATAGCAATTGCAGAATTATCAGAAATGATCACTGTAATCGGCGTTTTTTCAATAATACAATCCAATAAACCCGTCATCCCTGAATGCGTAAATGTAGAATCCCCAATAATTGCGATAGCAGGGTGAATTCCGGCATCTGCGGCACCTTTTGCCATGGTAATTGAAGCACCCATTTCAATGAGTGTATTCACCGTTTTAAATGGTGACAAAACCCCTAAAGCTGAACAGCCAATGTCACCAAAAACCTGTTGGCTTTGAGATTCCTTTTTTAATTCATTTATAACATCAAACAGATCTTTATGGGAACAACCAACACATAATTCCGGAGGTCTTCCGGAAACAACTTTTGGAAGGCTTTCATTTATTACAACATCAAAACCTAAGGCCTTAGCAATATTATCGGGATTTAATTCTCCCACCCGCGGAACATCCCCGCTCAACCGGCCAATAACTTTTCTGTTTTCACCTAAAAAGTCGGAGATCATTTCCTCAATAAAAGGATAGCCATCTTCCAGTACCAATATTTTATCACAGGTATCAAATAAATGTTTTATAGCTTTTTTAGGCAATGGATATTGTGAGATTTTTAGAATAGGATAAGGACATTCTGTATCTTCAAAATTTTCCATCAAATAATTAAAAGCGATCCCTGAGGCGATAATTCCAATGGAGGTATCGCTGCCTTTGATCAACTCATTAAACCCGCTTTTTTCTGAAATTTCAAGCAAGTCAGATTGGAGCTCGACAAGATGCTTATATCTGCTTCGGGCATGCATAGGGATCAACTGAAATTGCGTTGGGTTTTCCGGCAGATGAAGGCTGTTTTGTTTGTTGCTTCCACCGGTTAAAATCCCGGCTCTTGAATGTGACAAACGGGTCACCATCCTTAAAAGGACCGGTAACCTTAATTTTTCCGACAGATCAAACGCATATTTGGTTATTTCGTAAGTTTCCTGCTGGTTTGAAGGTTCCAACATTGGAACCATGGCAAATTTTCCATAATAACGGGAATCCTGTTCGTTCTGGGAAGAATGCATGGATGGGTCATCGGCTACAACTACAACAAAACCACCATTAATGCCTGAAACCGACATGTTCATAAAAACATCGGCAGCAACGTTCAGTCCAACATGTTTCATAACCGTCATCACCCTTTTGCCCGCGTAGGACATCCCAAGAGCTGCTTCCATAGCGGTTTTTTCATTTGCAGACCATTTTGAATGAATACCCTGTTCTATTGCTGTTTTTGAGCGCTGAATATATTCTACGATTTCTGTTGACGGAGTTCCGGGATAGCCATACACACCGGAGATTCCTGCATCAATGGCTCCTTGTGCTAATGCTTCGTTACCTAAAAGAAGTTTTTTCATTAAATTCTGGTTTAAAGACAAGTATTAATATTGGTCGTGAATTTAAAAAATATCTTCGTTATTTTATATGATGAAAATCAGGAAACGGGGTAATAATTTATTATAAAACAGAATATCTTATTTTTTATAACGAAATATTAGAAATATCACCCTTAAAATTAAACAATCAATAAATAAGTTCAATTAATTCAGAAGAAAAACAACTTGTCAAAAATGTCATTTTCAAACTTTTAATCTCTAAAAATTCAGATTAATTGCCCACACTTCCCTCCTGATAAATATCATTTTAATTCCCTTAAAATATTGTTATTTTATTTAGGATAGCGAATTTTATTGGTACTTTTAAGCTATAATTCAATAAAATTCGCATTTTTTTGTTCGAGGGAAAGAAGAAATTAAGATATACTAAGAACCATGCAGTTTTATAATGAATATTATTGGGGAATGCACTTTATATGGTGGGCCATTTGGATTGCAATAATCCTTGTGATCTTTCTTTGGCCCCGGAAAAGAATCAAAAATGAAAATTCTTTAGAAATCCTAAAAAAGCAATTTACTGAAGGGCAGATCACCAAAGAACAGTTTGAAGCCATGAAACAAACCATTGATATAAATAATAAAAAGTAACCGATTAAATACAAACAATTAAAAACCAATATTATGAAAAAAATGATCTTTCTTTTAGGAATTACAACTCTGATGTTGACTGCATGCAATCAACCAAAAAGCTCCGCCCAACTTCTGGAAGACGAAACCCAACGTCTTGAGATTATGCAGGCTATTGTTAACGACAAGGAGATGATGACGGAAATGAGCGACATTATGATGAATAGTGAAAACGCTAAAATGATGATGATGAAAAACCAGGACATGATGTCAATGATGATGGGCAACCCGGGGATGATGCAAAATAATCCCGGAATGATGAAGGGAATGATGGGAAACATGATGCAAATGGCACAGACAGATTCCGTTATGCGAAAAAACATGACCGGAATGATGGCCAGTCACAGGGCAATGATGCAAAGTATGATGCAAACCATGCAGAAAAAGGGAATTATGAGCCCGGAATGCATGAAAGCAAATATGCAAAACCTGGACAAAATGAAGATGGAAAGAGACAGTCTGAAGTAGAAGCCAGGGATTTGGTATGACCATGAGTTCAGGACAAAAAAAAAGTTTTAGACTTCAAATTCTAAATAAAAAAGATCAAGGATACTTGATACAGACTCGGGTGTTCCCTTATTTTTTTTATTCAATTTAAAAATTTCATCCACGATAGATCAAAATTGGTAAGATTTGGAAGATTCAGTAAACCGGCTTCGTTTTAAACGATTAGGAATTAATACCCAACACGAACATTTTGCTTATATGCGGGAAACGGAAATTTTATCAAAATTGAATTGGACGGCAATTCAATTTTGATAAAATTTCACCCAGCTATAAACCATATTTTCTGAATTACTTTTTCCTTTTTAAAGAATAGAGATCTTTTCTCCTGTCTTTCATATTACGCACACTTCCAAAGTTGTGCAATTGCTTGAGCAAATCTAAATCTACATCCACCAGCAAGGTACTTTCTGTATTTGGAGTAGCTTCAGCCTTAATTCCATTTACCGGAAAAGCAAAATCTGAAGGTGTAAACACGGCACTTTGG
>JBDNHN010000248.1:0-2367 GCA_041688725.1 Gillisia sp. | reverse complement strand
TTCTTTTATAATCCTCAACTTATAAGTACTTTTGCTTTTATTTTCAAAAATCAGACCAAACATGGCATTACCCCAAAATTACGATATAGAACAGGTAGAGAACAAATGGTACGAATACTGGATGGAGCAAGGTTATTTTCACTCTGAAGTAGATGAAAGAACACCTTACACCATCGTGATCCCTCCGCCGAATGTCACCGGGGTATTGCATATGGGACATATGCTTAACAATACAATTCAGGATGTTTTAATAAGGCGGGCAAGACTTAAAGGTTTTAATGCATGTTGGGTTCCTGGAACCGATCATGCGTCCATTGCGACTGAGGCCAAAGTAGTGGCCAAATTAAAAGCAGAAGGAATTGATAAAAACGACCTGTCAAGGGAAGAATTTTTGGCTCACGCCTGGGATTGGACTCATAAACACGGTGGGATCATTCTGGAGCAGCTTAAAAAGCTGGGAGCTTCCTGTGATTGGGAGCGAACAAAGTTTACAATGGATGATAATATGTCCGCTTCTGTTATCAAAGTTTTTGTGGATTTATATGAAAAAGGCCTTATTTATAGGGGATACAGGATGGTTAACTGGGATCCGGAAGCAAAAACCACCTTATCTGATGAGGAGGTTATCCATTTGGAACAGCAGGGAAATTTATATTATTTGAAATATAAAATTGAAGGCAGTGACGAAACTGTCACTATTGCGACCACGCGGCCTGAAACAATTCTTGGGGATACGGCCATTTGTATCAATCCGAACGATGACCGGTTTAAACATCTCAAGGGTAAAAATGCTATCGTTCCTTTAGTTAACCGGGTAATTCCAATAATAGAAGATGAATATGTGGACATGGAATTTGGAACCGGTTGTTTAAAAGTAACCCCAGCCCATGATATAAATGACAAGGAAATTGGCGAAAGGCATAATCTTGAAGTGATCGATATTTTTAACGATGATGCAACCCTTAATTCATACGGAATTCATTACCAGGGAAAAGACAGGTTTGTAGCCAGGAAAGAAATGGTAAAAGAATTGGAGGAATTGGGATTTTTGGTTAAAACTGAAATTCATATCAATAAAATAGGAACAAGTGAGCGCACGGGAGCTGTTATAGAGCCGAAGTTAAGCGATCAATGGTTCCTGAAGATGAAGGACCTTGCAAAACCAGCCCTGGATGCCGTTATAGATAAAGAAGTAAAGTTAGTGCCAGATAAGTTTATAAATACTTACAGGCATTGGATGGAAAATGTTCGGGATTGGAATATTTCAAGACAACTCTTATGGGGACAGCAAATTCCGGCTTATTTCTACGGGCCAGGGAAAGATGATTTTGTAGTAGCCGAAACAACCGAAGCCGCATTAAATAAAGCTATCGAAAAAACCGGCAACCAGGATCTTAAAATCAGTGATCTAACTCAGGATTCGGATGCTCTGGATACTTGGTTTTCCTCCTGGCTTTGGCCTATGAGCGTATTCAATGGGATTTTGGAACCGGATAATAAGGAGATAAATTATTATTATCCCACAAACGATTTAGTAACCGCACCGGAGATATTGTTTTTTTGGGTGGCCAGAATGATCATTGCAGGATATGAATACCGGGGTGAAAAACCTTTTACAAATGTTTATTTAACCGGAATCGTAAGGGATAAACAACGCCGCAAAATGTCCAAATCTTTGGGCAATTCACCAGATCCATTAAAATTGATCAGCCAATATGGAGCCGATGGGGTTAGGGTAGGGATGTTGTTGAGTTCTCCCGCTGGAAATGATTTGATGTTTGATGAAGATCTATGTAAACAAGGAGGCGGGTTTATCAATAAAATCTGGAATTCCTTTAAACTTATCAATATCTGGGAAATAGATAAAGATAAAGAGCAGGATGAAACTTCCCGAATTGCGGTAGCATGGTATACAGCAAAATTTCAGAAAGAACTTTTGGAAATTGAAGATCACTACTCAAAATACAGGATTAGCGATGCTTTAATGGCAACCTATAAACTCATTTGGGACGACTATTGTTCATGGTTTCTGGAAATGGTTAAACCGGCTTATGGTGAAGCCATCGACCAAAAAACCTATAACGAGGTGGTAGGAATTTTAGAGAATAATTTAAAGATCCTTCATCCCTTTGTTCCTTTTATTTCAGAAGAGATATGGCAACAGCTTAAAACCAGAACTCCGGAAGAAGCTTTGATCGTTGCTAAATGGCCCGATTTTATAGAAGCAGATCAGAAGATAACCGATGAATTTTCCTTTGCTTCTGAAGTGATTTCGGGGATAAGAAATATCAGGAAAGCGAAGAACATTTCCTTTAAAGATCAAATTTCTTTGGATGTATTAAACAATGAAGACACTTCAGAAACCTT
>JBDNHN010000247.1:0-3359 GCA_041688725.1 Gillisia sp. | reverse complement strand
GTTCCCTTATTTTTTATTCAATTTAAAAAATTTCATCAACGATAGATCAAAATTGATAAGATTTGGAAGATTCAGTAAACCGGCTTCGTTTTAAACGATTGGGAATTGATACCCAACATGAACATTTTGCTTATATGCGGGAAGACTGTGAGGTATGTGTTTCTGAAGGTTTCGAAGCGCTCACCCGTATCCGGATCACCAATGGTAGAAAATCAATTGTAGCCAGCCTGAACGTTATTCGTACAGACATATTAACACAGGAAGAGATCAGTTTGTCCGAGAGCGCAATTCAGGCTTTAGGAATTAAGGAAGGAAAATATGTCACCGTCTCTCACCTGAATCCCATAAATTCCTTAAGCCATGTGCGGTCAAAAATATATGGTAATGATCTTTCGGCAATTAAAATGAAAGAGATCATTGAGGATATTGTTTCCGGAAATTATTCCAATGTTCATCTTTCGGCTTTTATCACCGCTTGTGCCGGAAACCGAATGACAAGAGATGAAATCACCTTCCTTACCCAAGCCATGATCTCATCCGGAGAACACATCATTTGGAAAAACAAAATGGTTGTAGATAAGCATTGTATAGGCGGACTTCCTGGAAACAGGACTACCCCCATCATAGTATCTATAGTGACAGCCTTTGGATTGACCATGCCTAAAACTTCATCCCGGGCCATTACATCTCCTGCAGGAACAGCAGATACCATGGAAGTTATGACAATTGTGAACCTTACGATGGCACAAATTAAAAAAGTAGTGGAAAAGGAAGGAGGCTGCATTGTCTGGGGAAGTACTGCTAATTTGAGTCCGGCAGATGATATTCTGATACGGGTTGAAAAATCTTTGGATCTGGACAGCGAAGGTCAACTAATCGCATCTGTTCTCTCTAAAAAAGCGTCGGCAGGATCCAGCCATGTAGTAATAGATATTCCTATTGGAGATACTGCCAAGATTAGGAGCATTGAGGCTGCCAATCAGCTTAAAGTGGAAATGGAAAAAGTGGCACATGCCATAGGAATTAAATTGAAAATTGTTATTACAGATGGAACCCAGCCTGTAGGACGAGGTATTGGCCCTGCTATAGAGGCAAGGGACATTCTTTCGGTATTGAGAAATGAAGACAACGCCCCCATAGATTTGAAGGAACGAGCGCTCCTGCTGGCAGGGGAATTATTGGAACTCTCAGGTAAGGTCGAATTGGGTGATGGAAATGAAAAGGCCAGGGAAATACTTGAATCTGGTGAGGCATATAAGAAGTTCCTGGCAATTTGTAGTGCACAGGGAAGGTTTACCGAACCAAAACTTGCCATTTATAAACAAGAAATAACAGCAGGTCTTGCAGGAACCGTCATGAAAGTAGATAACAGAAGGCTTGCCAAAATAGCAAAACTTGCCGGAGCACCAAGTGACAAAGAGGCCGGCATTGATTTTATGTCTCCATTAGGTATTGAGGTGGAAAAAGGACAAACCTTATATATAATCTATGCTGAATCCAAGGGTGAACTGGATTATGCCATGGAATATTACAATTCCCAAACTGATATATTAACCATTGAATAAATGAAAAAACAGGGAATCATACTTTTTGCCCTTCCCGGCAACGAAGAATTTACAGAAAAGCTGGTCATGCATTTGAATGTTGAAAAAGGAGTCTCTGTTATTCGTCAATTCCCCGATGGGGAAACTTATGTTCAAATTCAATCTGATGTTAAAAATAAACTGGTAATATTGGTTTGTACTTTACATCAGCCCGATAATAAACTATTACCGCTTTATTTTCTTTCCAAAACAGCCAAAGATCTGGGTGCAGAAAGCATTTGTCTTGTTGCGCCTTATTTGGCTTATATGAGACAGGGTAAGCGGTTTACTCCGGGTGAAGGTATAACATCAAAATACTTTGGGAAACTTTTCTCCGTATTTGCAGAAAGCCTGATAACAGTTGATCCTCATTTGCACCGAAAAAAATCGTTAAATGAGGTTTACAATATCCCGAATAGGGTAGTTCATTCTGCAAAACTTATTTCAGAATGGATAAGGATGAATATTAAAAATCCTGTTTTGATAGGGCCGGATAGCGAAAGCAAACAATGGGTTTCCAAAGTTGCAAAAGACGCCGGAGCACCTTTTATTGTGTTGGAAAAAACAAGACCTGAAGATAAGAAGTTGCTGATATCTCCGCTACAGGCAGATGAATACAAAAATCACACTCCCGTATTAATTGATGACATTATTTCCACTGTCGGAACAATGATCGAAACAACTGTTCAGCTTAAAAATGGCGGAATGAATGCCCCGGTTTGCATTGGAATTCACGCAGTATTTGCCGAAAAAGCCTATCAGGATCTTCTGAATGCAGGGGTGGCAGACATCATTACCTGCAACACAATTCCACATAAAAGCAACCGGATCGATATAAGTAAAAATATTGCGGAAGCGATTGACATGGAAATCCATCAAGTTTAGCTTTTATTTTAATATTAGGTTAACTGATAAAAAAAACCAAAAAAAAAATGATCTTGTTTAATTTCACTAAAATATATACACTATGATGTTTGGATGGGTTATAATAGTATTTGTTGTTCTTATTCTAATCTGGTTTCTAAGCCGTGGGAAATTTGAGATACCTGGCAGGGCGAGAAATGATAAATCTCCATTGGAAGTAATTGAAGATCGATTTGCAAGGGGAGAGATAAATAAGGAAGAATTTGAAGAGGCTAAAAGGCTCTTAAATGAGAAGTAATAACAATTAAAATCTAAAAATTATGTGGCACATGTATGATGACGGAAATTTCTATGGGATGCATCTTATTTGGTGGTTCATATGGATCGTATTGTTGATATGGGTTTTTTTAACTCCGTGGGGCTATCGCGGTCGCAGAGGAAAGGAAGAAACGCCATTAGACATTCTCAAAAAGCGATTTGCCAGTGGTGAAATTAATAAAGAGGAATATGAGGAACGCAAACAGGTATTGGAAAAAAATTAATCATAAATCTTAATTTCACAAAACTTAAAGCTGAGATCCGTATTAATAAAATATGCAAATTTTCAATCAGCTATATAGAAGATTGTCCTTCAAACGGAAATTTTATCAAAATTGAATTGGACGGCAATTCAATTTTGATAAAATTTCACCCAGCTATAAACTATACTTTTTGAATTACTTTTTCCTTTTTAAAGAATAGAGATCTTTTCTCCTGTCTTTCATATTACGAACACTTCCAAAGTTGTGCAATTGCTTGAGCAAATCTAAATCTACATCCACCAGCAAGGTACTTTCTGTATTTGGAGTAGCTTCAGCCTTAATTCCATTTACCGGAAAAGCAAAATCTGAAGGTGTAAACACGGCACTTTGG
>JBDNHN010000246.1:0-5945 GCA_041688725.1 Gillisia sp. | reverse complement strand
TCTCCGAAAAGTCTTCAGTCGATGCGTGAGGTCTAATGACCTTTCGCCTGCTACGATTATGAAAGAACTTTATAGCGCCTTGAAGCCTCATGAATTCTTGTTCAAATAAGATTTGGTAAAAAAGTAAATAAAAATAGATGGGTAAAAAATTGACGGTTTATATGATTGACGGTACCGCTTACGGCCCCAGACTGGCCGAAATTGGTAATTGGGTAGGAAAGGCAATTTATTGTCCTCGTGCAAGCATCAACAAAATTTTAAACCGTAGTGAATTTGACAATCCGGGAATTTATTGTTTAAAAGGTGACCCCACGGATGAGGCTTTTGATGAAAAGATTTATATAGGGGAAGCTGAAAATGTAAAGAGCCGGCTTAAACAGCATCTAAGCGATCCCAATAAGGATTTTAAAGAGTTGATCTTTTTTGTGAGTAAAGATGAACTTCTAACGAAAACCCAAATACGATATTTGGAATCCCGTTTGGTACAACTGGCAATTGAAGCTAAAACAGCCCAGATAGATAATGGGAATTCCCCTGGTTTACCAACGCTACAGGAAGCGGATATTTCAGATATGGAATATTTTCTTGATCAAATAAAATTGATTTTACCGGTTATGGGATTTCAGTTTTTAATTCAGTCCACCCTCAAATCGGAATTGCACGAGGGCGCAAGTTCTGAAGATATTGTTCGGGAAGTTTACACTATCAAAACCAGTTCTTTTCGTGCCACTATGAAAGAGACAGACCGTGGTTATATCGTTTTAAAAGGCAGTGAGGCCAAAAAGAATTTATCCAGATCGTGTACAGAGACCTATAGGAATATGAGGAAGAAATTGCTGGAAACCGAGATTATGGTTGAAAGGGGAGAAAAATTGATTTTTGTGGAAGACACGATTTTCAATAGTCCGAGTGCTGCTTCTAATATGATTCTGGGGCGTAACTCAAACGGACACATGGAATGGGTAAATAGCAAAGGACAAACCTTCAGGGAAGTTCAGGAAATTACTAATGCTGGTGATTCCTAAATGGCTGCATGAATTTTCATTGCCTCGTACCGCCGCTACTTGAAATCTCACGACCTCATGCTTTTAAAATTTAAATTAACAAGAAACAATTTCCTAATTCTCCTGAACCAATGAGTAATTTAAATTTGATTGAAATTCTTTCTCCTGTTGCTCTAATAGCACTAGTTTGGGGGATAACTCAATTTTTCTTAAAACGGCGATATGATAAAGCGGATAGAAACAGGATCGAAAAAAAAGAAACCCTTACGAATTATTTGCTAAAGTTAAATGATATAAGCGGGGTAATTTTTAAAATTCAAAATGAATCATCAAAAAGAATAGCACTCCAAGGAAGGAAACTCTCAACCTATAGATCACGTTTTAACACTATCTATGAAAATGAAGGGAATCCGGATCTCCAAAAATTAAACTTTATAAATTTTGATAAGTCTACCAAAGAAAATTTTCTTAAAAAAACGGTAGAATTATTCAAAGACCAGGAAACGATAAACATAGTGTCTTTAGAATTAATTGAAAATCTACACAATGAATTAGAGAATTATGGAATTCTTTTGAGGAAAGAATCACTAATAACCCTTTATGGTAACAAAAAAATATTTGATAATCAATACCAGCTAATAAAGTTACTGGACAACTTTACGACAAGAAAAAAAGTTTTGCATAAATATGAAGAACTACAGGATGATATACTTGTCAATCTTAAATTGACACACGATATCCTAGTAGAATGCTACAATCTCGAATTTCAGATAATATCGGAACTAAAAAATTCATGAAATTATTGATCAACTTGCTGGTGAAGGGCAGTAAAGCTACCGATATGCAACAACTGGTGCTGAGGTCTGGGGAAATTAAAAAGATTAGGCGTTGAAAACATAATTTATTTTTTAATTAACACTAGCTGTTAATAATTATTTTATATTTGCATGGATATTACTTTTGATGATCAGGAACTGGAAAAATATGCTAACAATGACCGACTTGGTCAAAGAAAACTTGGCCCTGCCAGATTTAAAAAGTATAAACAACGCTTAGATCAATTAAAAGCTTCAACAACATTAGAAGATGTTAGACACCAACCCGGAAGATTTCATGAATTGACTTCCGATAAAAAAGGCCAGTGGGCCTGTGACCTTGATCATCCTTATAGGTTAATTTTTCAGCCCCAGGAAAAACCTATCCCTGCAAATTATGATGGTCAATACCTCTGGATAAAAATTACCGGAGTTGAAATTATAAAAATTGAGGATTACCACTAAATTAACCCAGAACAGAAAATTATGGCAACTTTAAACAAATATTTCCCAGAAAGTGTTACGCATCCCGGGGAAATTTTAAAAGAAGCTTTAGGGGAAAATAATATCGGTGCAAAGGAATTTGCAGTGCGAACCGGTAAACCTGAAAAAACTATTACTGCAGTCCTAAAAGGTGAAAGTTCACTCACTCCCGATATGGCTATTCTTTTTGAACAGGTGCTCAAAATTCCCGGTCGTTTTTGGCTTGAAGCACAAAGAAACTATGATGAATATAAGGCAAGAATTGATTATCAGGCCGCGATAAACGATGCTCAGGATTGGGCAAAAGATTTCCCTTATGCCCAGATGGCCAACTTTGGATGGGTGCCTAAAACAAAGAAAATCAAAGAAAAAGTATTGTACTTGTTTGAATACTTTAGAGTAGCAAATCAAAAAGGATTTGAAGATTATTACTTCCACCAAAGAACTAAAGTAGCTTTTCGGATTTCATTAAAAGGAAATAAAAATGCTACTGCAATTGCTGCCTGGTTAAGGCAAGGAGAAATTCAAGCAAACAAATTGGAAACTCCGGAATTTGATAAGGCAGCATTAAAGGCCAATCTTCCAAATTTTAAAAAATTAATGGCCTTGCACCCCAATGATTTCTTTGAGCAACTAAGAGATCTATGCTTGAAGTGTGGAGTAAAATTAGTCCATACGCCTTGTTTACCAAAAACCGCTATCCACGGCTCTACCAGGTGGGCAAAAGACACTCCCCTTATTCAGTTAAGCGGAAGATTTAAACGCAATGATATTTTCTGGTTTACATTTTTTCATGAGGTAGGTCATATCCTAATGCATGGAAAAAAATATATTTCCCTGGAGAATGTTGATTATGAAGGAGAAAACGAAGAATATGAAGAAGAAGCCAATTCATTTGCGTCTCAATGGATATTAACAGAGGACCAGGTCCAGGAAATATTGGAAGCAGATTTAAACGATAATACAATAAAAGATTTCGCTGCCAAATTTGAAACCCATCCTGCTTGTATTATTGGCAGGCTTCAGCATCTGCATTATATTTCTTATGGATCGGGGAATGATTTTTTTGAGAAGGTGGAATTAACATATGAAGATTAAACCCTTGAACTGTAAATTGGAACTTGGTACTTGCTAGAATTATCACGACTTCGAATATAGGAATAGAGAATTATAGTCCTGTTTAAAGAATATTTATATTTGAACCTTTAAAATTTATATCCTACTCCTGCAAAAAGACTGTTGATACCGCCATTAATGTTCTCTGAGGTGGTTATAAATTCATCACTATGTCTATTAGTAATCTCCAGGGCATATTTTACCTGAATAAAAATATCATCGGTTACTTCAAATCCGGCTCCTAAACTCAAATCCAAACCTAATCTTTTTACCCAGGGATTTATCTCATTGAGAATCATAGTTGCCTGGGGACCTGCCAGTACATTAAATCCAGATTGGCCTATGTAATATTTGGCGTGCAGGGGAATAAATAAAACATTTAAATCTTTGACATAACCATAAATTGCAGCAGGTTCTAAGTGAAAGGTTTCTGAAAGTTTAAAATCACCCAAAATACCCACATAGAATCCTGAAGCGTTTTCTGAGATTTCAAAACCCTCATAATAAGAAGAAACGTTAAGGTTTAAGTATCCAGCTGTTAAACCTAATTTGGCATCCTGGCTAAATCCTTTTAAACCACATAATAATAAAGCAAATAGTACCAAATAGTTTTTCATGGGAGAGGTATTTCAGGCCTTAAAAGTAGTGAAAAAAGTGAGGCCTGAATGTTATGTGTAAAAAATCTTTGCAACAAGAAAAAACCGATGCGAATGCCTGCTGTTGGGGTTTATGATATACTATTTTTGATTAAGCAAGAGATGGAAAATAGGCGTTCCCAGTATATTGAAGAATAGCAATTATGGGAAGTTTCTTGAAAGAACTAATTGTATTAATCTCTTAATAAAATACGCCTCTTTATAATCAGCTTATTAAAAGGCCCCTTCTCCCGCAATCCTCTTTCCGTTACTTTCCATTGGCCATTTTCCTTGATTAGTTTAAAGGTTTCCGGTTGCTCCTCATATACAGTTGAAAATTGCACCCAGGCAATATCTCCATCTTCCGTTTCCTGTAGGACATTAAAATTAAGATTTTCTGTCTCTGATCATTTTACTGAATTTAATAATCTTCAGAAAAACACCTTGTTTCCCTACAAATTTTCCAATCAACAATACATAAATCCTTTTCCCGTTATATATTTACAGAATTCTCAAAACTCCCCTAAATTATGACTCTTACTGAGATTTATGACAGGACAGAAGAGCTTATAAAAGCGATAAAACAAAATCCGGAAGATCAGAATTACATCTTCAATTGTGAAATGGAAATGGCACATCTGGAGCAACTGAGGGAGGATATTGATTTTTTTATCTAAATCCACCTTTCAAACCTATCAAAACACTTTTTATTCCCGCAAATTCTGTTTCAGGTAAATACGATCCAACAGGTAAAAATCACGGCAAAGCCGGGACTGGAGCCTATGATCAAAAAACAGCCCAGAATATGATTAAACGGTTATTCAATAACAAACCCATTTAATAATCCCTTATTAATTGGGTTTAAGTAATTTTAGATATATCAAATTAAGCTAATTTGCTTAGTAAAATTTAAAATGAAATAATTCCTCAAGACTTTATAAATAAAAATATCATGTGTTACAGAACAAAATTAAATTCAGAACTTAGGGATATAGAACGTGTATTTGACGCAAGATTTATAGAACCGGATTCCTATAAACCACAAGAAGAAATTAATGCTTTTACATTTTCTAAAACTCCGGTAATTACAAATGAAAATCCTGGGGAGATTCAGATGTTTTACTGGGGACTTATTCCATTTTGGGCAAAAGACGATACGATTAAAAAAATGACCCTTAATTCTAAAATAGAAACCGTTGAGGAAAAACCAGCTTTTAGAAATTCGGTTGATAATAGATGCTTGATTATTGCTAATGGTTATTATGAATGGCAATGGTTAGATACTAAAGGTAAGGAAAAGAAGAAATATCTGGTCACACCTATTGATCAGGAAATTTTTGCTTTTGCAGGAATCTATTCCAATTGGACAAATTTGCAAACCAATGAGTTAATAAATTCCTATTCTATTATAACTACAGAAGCTAATGAACTTATGGCTAAAATTCATAATAATAAAAAAAGAATGCCTGTTGTTTTAAAAGCACAAGATCACCAAAATTGGTTAAATGGCAGTAAGATTAGTAATTTCGCTTTTCCATATGATGTTTCCCTTAATGCAAACCAAATAATCTAGATTCACGAGACATTTTTATAACCAAATTTTTCAACTACGGTTGAAGTTTCAATTTGGATTATTAATGATTTTTTGTTTCAACTTCAGTTTTAAATCGCGTTCCCCGTTCTGTTCCTTTAGATCTATGATCACTACTTTATCTTTGGCAATAGAAAATTTTGGCAGAACATATACGAATCGACTGGTCTTGCACCTTGGGATCTTATTTGGTTCCCGGAACTTTAAAATTGGCTCCTGCATCAATTTTTGAATCGATTTCTTTTTGCTTTTCTGCCTTGTTTCTACAGAGATATTCAGATAATTAACCTCATAATCAATG
>JBDNHN010000245.1:0-7144 GCA_041688725.1 Gillisia sp. | reverse complement strand
ATCAGTAATTCCAGTAGCATCTATATTACCGTTGGTGTCATCTGTTAAATCTTGTATTAAACTGTACTTGATAACAGGAGTAGAACTTTCATTATAAACACCTGGACTGCTAGATGTTGCTAAATTTCCAATAAGAAGACTATTATAGAGCTTAGGAAAAGAATTATTATTATTATACATTCCACCGCCATCAGCATCCGCCTGATTTCCACTGAAAGTGGCATTGGTCAATATGGGTGAAGAATTTTTATTGTAGATGCCACCACCAAAGCCAGTGGCAGTTGCAGCAACAGTAGTTGTTCTAGCACCTCCAGCATTACTAGTCTCAATACAAACCCCCCACCACATACAAGCACTGCCAGCTGCAGCACATTCACTCTCAGTATTATATTCTGCGCATAAAACATCGGGAATAGCCCCATTCTTTGCTTTGTTACCACTAAAGATTAAATTGGTTAAAACCGGGTTCGCATTATCATTATACATTCCGGCACCAAAATTAGCCGTGTTTCTGCTTATACTTACTTTCGTTAATCTCGGGTTAGAACTATCATTATAGATACCTCCGCCACCGTTAGCGGTATTTTCGCTGATCACCAAATTTGTTAATAAAGGAGACGTATTATGATTAAAGATACCACTACCAATATTTTTGTAAAAATTATAACTATTTACGTTAAGGGTACTTGTGCCATCAGCATAACCACCAGAAACGGTAAAACCATCTAAACGTGCCGCACCAACATTTCCTGCACTTATTACAATATGATGTGCGTTTTCTGTATTATTAGTAATACTTAATGTACTTCCAGTACCAGTAACCACATCATCTCCATTAAAATCTCCACTTAAGGTAGCTCTATTGGCTGTTAGGCTTAGATCTCTTTCTGCTAATGCAGTTTCTGTACCTGCAAAACCACCGTATACTTGTACGTTTTTTACTAGTAAAAAAGTATTGTCGCGACCTTTGTCAGTACCGAAATCTGCACCATCTTCTGGACTGTACATTGGTTTGTAGGTTCCTCCAGTTACCCAAATTTGCAAAGGGGTTGTGGTAAAATTTACTTTATTATTGTTTGCCCAAACTAATGCATCTGCCAATTCTGGGATTGCGTTTGCCCAAGAGCTTCCACTTTCGTTGCTGCCACTTACACTTTTATTTACGTAGAGAATGTTATTGGTTGGTGACAATGTAAAAGTGGTAAAGTCTATTTTAGTAGGACTTGCCTGTAAGTTAGGTGTACTTCTATTATCTTCTGCAACTACATACACGTCATAAGCTGCACCTTCTGTTAAACCTGTGACATTAAAATCATGGGTAAAATCTCCTGTGCTTACTGCTGCATTTCCGCTCGTAACTACACTTGCTCCTTCATTTCCTATGCCTGCTTTTACCTCTTCAGATGTTGGTGCTGTTTCAGCATCTGCTACGACTACATAATAAATAGTACCTGCTTCATTGATGTCTGTTTCTAAAGTAAAACTGGTTTTTGTTATTGAAGTAACAACAGGTTTGCTATTTTCAAACGCTGGTGCTGTAAGATCAACTTCTGTATAACTTTTAAACCCAGTCCAGCCAGCGGCTGTATAAGCAGCTTGTGATCCTATTGGTATGAGTAAATCAATAGCGGCTGGATTATCAAAAGCATCGGCCGGCAGGCCGGCAGGATTTGTGCTCAGGGAGGTTACTTTAGTCAATGGATTTATTTGAAAAGCTCTTGAGCCGATAAACGTAACATTTCTTGGAATAGTTACACTTGTCAATTGGTTAATTCTAAAAGCGGCAAGACCGATGTATGTAACACTATTAGGAATGGTTACACTAGTCAATTCGTTTTGACTGAAAGCATCATTGCCAATGGCCGTAACGTAATAGGTGTTCCCGTTATCCATTATTGTAGCGGGTATGTTTACTGATCTATCTGTACCTATAGAGCCTTTTATCGTAACAGTTAAGGGAATGGTGGAAGAGGTAATTTCATACTCGATACCATTAACGTCGGTAAACGTTTGTTGTGCTAGGGCGAGCGAGGCACAAAACAAAAAACATAAGAGCGTAATTTTTTTCATAGAAGAAGAGGTTGAAGGTGAATGTTGTGTTTTGCGGGTAAGCCGGTGGATCTTCGTTTTAAAAGGTGCAGGGTAAAAGTGTTTCATAAAAAAGGTTACTGGTTGGTACTGTTGATGGTGGTTAATACGCTTTCGCGAAAACTGTTGCGCCCAAAATATTTTTTAGTTTTATTTTTTAAGTTATCTCCTCATTACGAGAGTTTAAAAGACAAATACTTACACTTTATCGACGAAAGTAGAAAACAAGTAATTGGGTTCAAAAAAAATGTCGTAGACTGACCCATTTTTGTCGTGAACGGTCATTTTCGAAATTCCTGAATGAAAAAATGACTGGATTTCTGACATTTTAGACACAAAAAATATTTTTAAACTAATTTGCGCAGAGTTAGTAACCAAATGTGATAGCTATTAAATCCTTTGTTATTTCGATAGATTTCGTAAAATTTAAATAAGTCTTAAGATTGGAATAAAAAAAATTATGTGTAGTATTTTCCTGTCGCAACTATTTATTTTTTAATTAAATATTACTATATATAATAAATCGTATCTCAGTTCTATTGAATGTGTACTATTTATTATAAATGATGTGAAAAAAGACTGCTTTTAATTGAATTACACTTTTTTTTAAATAACTATTTATTTTACGTTAAAAACTATACTGCTTATTTACATTTGACAACCTAATATGCTTTAAACCAAATTTTGAAAAAATTACTTTTTTTATTTTTTTTACTTTCTACAGTGGCACTTTGGTGTCAGGAAGAAAGTTCTGTATTAATTAGTAAAAACACATTTTCATTTAGAGATGGTTATTTAATTTCTAGTCCATACAATTCAATTTATGACACTAATGGCTGGCTTTGGATTTTGGGTGAAAACAAACTTTCCGACGAATATATTTTTGGAGAGAAAGAAATTATTATTCAGCGTTTTGATGGCGCTAATTTTTTTACGTTAAAAATTCCTGACACTTTTGATAAAAAAATAAAAGAAGGTTACTTTTTTGAACACAATAATAACGGACTCTATTTAAAATTATATTACAAAGTCGCAAGAGCAGAATTGTTTTTTATTGATACAGAAACATTAGAAATTAAAGCCGTTGAAGCGTATAATACTTTAAATAAAAAATACATCATTTCAGAAGAATATTATGTAGATGATTTAACACGGCTCATAATTACTTCAAAAGATAAATTTTACAGTGCACAGCTTAATGAAATACGTTTAAAGTTTATAGATTCTATTTCTTTTGATAAGCAAGTTACAGATCCGTTTTTAGCTATTATAAGACCAGCAGAAGAATTTTCCATTGTAAAATTATTATTTGAAAAAGATGGAATCTTATTAGATAAAAACGGAAAAATCATAAAAAAAATAACTAAAAATGATTTTGTAGATAATGGAGGAACTAATTTTTTCCCGAATAAAATTCACAATGCTTTTAAGGTTAAAGATGAATTTTACTATTATTTTGATGACTATGAGAATGTATTTAATTTTAATAAAGAAATTAAAAAGTTTATTGAAATACCAAACACTAATGAGCATTATGAAATAACTAAAGTATTAGAGTTTAGCGATAATTACGAAAAAGCACACTTAGAAGATGTAGTTAGCGATTACAGTGAATATAAATTATATAGGTTTAATAATTTCCAACCTCAATTAATTAGTGAAATTGAAATTAAAAATTTTTCTAAAACCGTATATAAAGAATTTGGTGAACATTTAATGGTTCTAAACGGAAACACTTTAGAATCTTATTCTTTCATTAGGAGTAAAATAAAAACTTTTTTGAAAGGAAAAAGTATACGAACTATTAAAAAAATTAAGGAAAATAAATATTTAGTTGCAACAGATATTGAAGGAGTTTATATCATTGACATTAAAAACAATACCGAGCAAAAAATAAAATTTCTGTCGGATAATAAGGAAATATCAGTGAATTACTCTAGAGATATTTTTGTTGAAGAAAATAATACTTTTTTTATAAATGATTCTAATAATTTATACAAATTAGATTCAGACTATAATGTGATTAAAGATGAAAGCATAAAAATTATTGGCGAAGAAATTATAAAAATAAAAGACAGCATTTTTACTGCAGATCAAAGAGGGACTATTTCTAAATACAGTATCAACGAAAAAAAGTATACAAAAATTCCAAATACAGATGCAATTCAAATAAAAGAGTTTGCTACAGATGGTAAAACATTATTTGCAACCACAACATTTAATGGAATTTTTGAATATGAAAATGGGGCATTTAAAACGTATGAATTTGAAAATGAAAAGACTGAAAATTTACTTTCCATAAACTACTTTAAAGATTACGGAGTTTTAGTTTCTACAAAATTTGGTAAAATTTATACCTACGATACAAAGACCAAAAAATTAAACCTTTTTTATGAAGATGAGTTAAACGCATCTATTGTGGGTATGGTAGCAGACAATAACAAAAATTTATGGCTTAATACCTATGCAGGAATCGTATTTCTGAATCCATCAACAAAAAAAATTCTTAGATATACCACTAAAGATGGTGTATACGATCTAGAAGGCAATAGATACAGCACATACAAAGATCCTGAAGGAGCTATTTTTATTGGAAGTTATAAAGGGCTTAGCTTTTTTAATCCAAATAATTTAAGTGTAAGTAATAAAGATGTGCAACCTCAATTTACTTCGATTTCATATTTTGACGATAAAGAGAATAGATGGAAAATTCATACTTCTCCTCTTTTTTTAAAGGATGTAAAAGAAATAAAATTACCTTCAGAATATCAGCGATTTTCTGCAACAATGTCTGTTTTTGGACAAATGAATTCTGAAGATGTAAAATATAGATACCGGTTGTTGGATGATACAAATAATTCTGACTGGTTTACAAGCTACTCGGGTAAGGAAATTCTATTTGCTAATTTGGCACCAGGTTATTATACCTTGCAGGTAGAGGCGTATGATGCTTCAGAAAAGAAAATTGGAGAAACCATTGAACTAAAAATAATTTCTGACAAGATTTTTTATAAGACTTGGTGGTTTGTATTCCTATTATTTATTGTGGCATCCAGCATTATTATTTATATATTTTATCAATATAAAGGAAAACAAATATTATATGCGAAAAATGAAATTGCTTTAAACGAAGCCAAAATCAAAACTGCAATGATGTTAGAAATTCATCATCGAATTAAAAACAATCTTCAAATTATTTCTGGCTTATTAGGTTTGCAAATGATAAATAGTTCTAACGAAGAATTAAAACTAAGCTTACGAGATAGCCAGAGTAGAGTAGAGTCTATTGCTGGTATTCATGACCTGTTGTATAACTCTAATAATTTTGAAGCTCTTTCTTTTAATGAGAATGTCAAAAATATCATAGCATATTATAAAACCTTATTTCCAATTAAAGTGAAATATAATCTAAATATAGATAGTTCAATTTTGAGTATAGATAAAGCTACACCACTTTCGCTTTTGCTAAACGAATTGATAAACAACTCTAACAAACACGCTTTTGCTAACATAGAGAATCCAGAGATAACTATAAATTTTGCGAAAAAGGGCCAAAACTACCTGTTTGAATATTCAGACAATGGAAATTTTAAAAAAGGTATAGAGAAAAAAGAATCTATGGGTATGAAAATAGTAGATATGATGAGTAAGCAACTAAAAGGAGATTTAATAATTAAGGAAACAAACGGATTTAGTTTAACATTACTTTTTTAATATATGAAAGGTGTGAAAATATATATATTAGAAGACGAAATAATAACGCAAGAGTTATTAAAACAAACCTTAGAAAATCTACAGTTTAAAGTTTGCGGAATGGCAACAAACGCAGAAACCGCATTACTAGAAATAGAACAATTAAAACCAGACATTGCTATTTTAGACATTAGAGTAGAAGGTGTGCAAACAGGTATTTGGTTAGGAAATAAATTAAACATCCCCTTTATATACTTAACTGCTTTTAACGATGTAGAAACTATAAAAAAAGCAATTACTACGAAACCAGCTGGCTATTTAGTAAAACCGTTTAATAATAATGATTTATATATTGCTGTAGAGTTAGCACTCAGTAAAATAAAAAACACAGCACAAATTATCATAAAAGATAAAGATAGAAATATTGTAGTTTTAGAGGAGCATATTTTATTTGCAAAAAAGGAAGATCAGTACCTAACGCTATATTTAAAAGATTCTGAAAAATTAATTCGTTCTAGTATTAAAGACTTTTTAGAACAAATAAATTCTACTTCATTTTTACAAGTGCACCGTTCCTATTTAATTAATAAAAATTATATAACTGCTTTTAATAACAAAGAAATTATCATTCATAACAGCAGTATTCCAATATCAAAAACTTTTGCAAAAGAAGTTTTAGAGGAGATTTCTTAAGCTTGTTGCCTTCCTCATTTTGTAGCTTCAAATTAATGGGAACATCAAAGTTAATGGTCATCGATCTGTTTTCATTTCAAAAAATAACAAAAATTAGAGGTAGCAATCTAAACTTTTGCTCACGCAAATTTAAACCGGAATCAGAGCTGGTGACAGTTTCTGGAATATCATTTAATGCTTCTGGCACACTAGTATATCCAAGAATACAATTAGAATCTGGATTTGCGGTTTCCCAAGTAAAAGTTGATACGAATTACAGCGTAAGATCTGGCAGCAATGGGAATTGCACTTAGACTTGCAGTATTGGCCTGCCTTTCTTACACATTTTTAGAACAAACTAACTTGATTAGTCACGATGCAGAGATTGCATATTTGGACATACTAATTGGTGTTACTTATGTGGCTGGAGTATTAATTGGAAATTCCAGATACCGTTGAAAAACAAGATAAAAGTACTTAGAGGCGAGTATGAGTTAACCCAAGATTAACTTTCCGTAAAAGTGGATGTAACTAGACAAACCATAAATGTCCTAGAAAAGGGAAATTTTGACCACAGTTTACCCTGGACATTCAAAATTTCGAGATTATTCAAAATGAGCCAGCTAAAACGGTTCAAATGATGCCACTTTGAAAGATCAAGTAAAATTAGTATAATCTTTGTATTTTTGCT
>JBDNHN010000244.1:0-6793 GCA_041688725.1 Gillisia sp. | reverse complement strand
CTTGATTTTTTTTCTGAACTTTTAAAAATATATATATCTTTACCGACCTTAAATACCAGTCAAAACTTATATTTTCACTTCCGTAAATATGTTTTGACAAGACCTTGTGCTTGTCGTAGCAGTAAATTAAACTTACGATATGCAAAAACGCAACCTTAGTTTTTGGGAAATATGGAACATGAGTTTCGGTTTCCTTGGTATTCAATTTGGGTTCGCACTTCAAAATGCGAACACTTCCAGAATTTTTGAAACCTTAGGGGCAAATGTCGAGGATATTCCAATTTTATGGATCGCCGCTCCGGTTACAGGATTGGTGGTTCAACCTATAATCGGTTATTACAGCGACAGGACCTGGACCCGTTTTGGAAGAAGGCGGCCATATTTTTTAATTGGCGCAATTTTATCTTCCCTGGCCTTGTTCATCATGCCAAACTCCCCCACATTGTGGGTTGCGGCGGGAACCCTTTGGATCATGGATGCATCCATCAATATTTCCATGGAGCCATTCCGCGCATTTGTTGGAGATAATCTGCCGGAGCGCCAGCGTACCCTGGGATTTTCAATGCAAAGTTTCTTCATTGGGATTGGGGCCGTTGTTGGTTCATTGCTTCCTTATATGTTTACCAACTGGTTTGGTGTGAGCAATACAGCACCAGAGGGAATAATCCCCGATTCGGTAAAATGGTCTTTTTATGTAGGAGGAATTGTGTTTTTCCTTGCAGTTCTCTGGACCGTTATAAAATCTAAGGAATATACCCCGGCGGAACTTGCAGCTTTTGAAAAAGCCGATCTGGAGTTGAAACCCGAAAAAGTTTTAGAGGTGGGTAGAGAAAGAGATCTGCGTATTCAATTTATGACAGGTGTGGTCATGACAATTGTGGGTATTACAATCTCAACAATCATCTATTTTGGCGATCTAACCAAAGAGTTGTATATTTTATTTGTAGGATTATTTATTGCAGGGATTTTATTTATGATAGTTTCACGACTTCGGTCCAGGGATATTAGGAATGGATTTACCATAATTGTTACCGATATACTCAATATGCCCGAGACAATGAAACAACTTGCCTGGGTGCAGTTCTTTTCCTGGTTCGCGCTTTTCTCTATGTGGATCTACACCACACAAGCGGTTACAGGACACGTTTTTGGCACAACCGACCCCACTTCAGTACTCTATAATGACGCCGCAGATTGGGTGACAGTGATGTTTACGGTTCAAAATGGGGTGGCTGCTGCTGTTGCATTCTTATTGCCGGTACTGGCAAGAAGGACCAGCAATAAATTCACTCATATGCTGGCATTAATCGCCGGTGGATTGGGATTGATATCCATCTATTTTCTAACAGATAAAGTTGGCCTTTTAATGTCCATGATCGGTGTGGGAATTGCCTGGGCCAGTATTTTATCTATTCCTTATGCCATGCTTTCGGGATCGCTTCCTTCAGCAAAAATGGGGTATTATATGGGAGTGTTTAATTTCTTTATCGTAATTCCGCAAATTGTTGCGGCCACCATTTTAGGATTTCTGGTGAAAGAACTTTTTAATAGCGAACCCGTTTACGCCCTTATCATTGGTGGATTTTCCATGATCCTGGCGGGACTTTTAACACTTAGGGTGAAAACCCAACGTAAAATACATATAACTGAAAATGCATAAAGGTTTTATTTTCGATTTAGACGGAGTTATTGTGGATACCGCAAAATTCCATTATCTGGCTTGGCGCAAACTCGCCAACAATTTTGGATTTGACATTACAGAGGACCAAAATGAACAACTTAAAGGAATAAGCAGGCTTAGATCCCTGGAAATAATCCTGGAATGGGGCAAGATAAGTCTCTCACAAGCTGAGTTTATGGAACAAATGGCCTTGAAAAACGATAATTATCTTTCCTATATTTCTACAATGACAAAAAAAGACCTCCTTCCGGGGGTGTCAAATGTGATTGACTATTTATCTGAAAACAAAATTCCTTTTGCCCTGGGATCGGCCAGTAAAAATGCGCGAATTATTTTGGAAAAAACAGGCCTCATCCAAAGGTTTAACGCGGTGGTAGATGGAAATGATGTCACTAAAGCAAAGCCAAATCCGGAGGTGTTTTTAATAGCTGCCTCAAAACTAAAAATAGAACCCGAAAATTGTGTTGTGTTTGAAGATTCCGTAGCAGGAATTCAGGCTGCAAATACGGCTGAAATGATTAGTGTGGGAATAGGTGAAAAGGACATTTTAAATGAAGCAGATTATATTTTTTCCGATTTCACCGAAATCAAAATAGATTTTATAAACAAATTAATAACTAACCAGATATGAATCAGGATTATATTATAGCTGATAGCTGGTCCATCATTGAAGATGGATTTGAGAAGGGACTTGTAAAGTCTTCCGAGAGTTTATTTAGCATCGGGAACGGAGTAATGGGCCAACGTGCCAATTTTGAAGAACAATATAGTGGACCTTCATTTCAGGGAAGTTATATAGCTGGGGTGTATTATCCCGATAAAACCAAAGTGGGCTGGTGGAAAAATGGATATCCGGAACATTTTGCCAAAGTGCTCAATGCTCCCAACTGGATTGGAATTAACGTTCATGTGAACAATGAGGCGCTGGATTTGAACACCTGTAAAAAAGTTGAAGGTTTCCGCAGGGAATTAAATATGAAGGAAGGTTGGTATAAACGCAGTTTTAGAGCAACACTTCTCAACGATATTGAAATAAAGGTAGTCGCTACTCGTTTTTTATCCCTGGATTTAGATGAATTGGGGGCGATAAATTACCAGGTCGAAGTTTTAAATTCTGCTGCAAAAATCACCTTTTCTCCTTATCTGGATAGCGGAATTACAAATACCGATGCCAACTGGGAAGAACGATTTTGGGAGACCCTTGATCTTAAAACTGAGGAACAGCAGGGTTTTATTATTTCAAAAACCCTAAAGACTGAATTTCACGCCTGTACTTTTATGCAAACGGAATTATTTCTGAATGATAAAAAAGTTTCCGGAAATTTTGAAAAGGAAATTCAGGAACATAAAGTGGTGTTTTCTTATTCAGTTGATATTGAAAAAGGGGATAAGCTTGTACTTCAAAAATTCGGGGGTTATGTAACCGATATGAACCACAAAAGGGATACGCTGATTTCCGTAGCAAAAACAGTGCTTTCAAAAGGAATGGCTTTTGGTTTTACAGCATTGCTTCAGAAACAAAAAGAAGCCTGGTCCAAAATCTGGGAAATGGCCGATATTTCCATTGAAGGCGATGTGAAAGCCCAACAAGGAATCCGGTTCAATATTTTTCAGCTCAATCAAACCTATTTGGGTAAAGATGAAAGGCTTAATATTGGCCCTAAAGGCTTTACCGGTGAAAAATACGGAGGAAGCACTTATTGGGATACAGAAGCTTATTGTATTCCTTTTTATATGGCCACCAAAGACCAGCAGGTCGCCAGGAATTTATTGACTTACCGTTATAATCATCTGCAAAAAGCGATTGAAAATGCCGAGAAACTCGGATTTTCAAATGGAGCTGCCCTTTATCCAATGGTAACCATGAACGGGGAAGAAAGCCATAACGAATGGGAGATAACCTTTGAAGAAATTCACCGTAACGGGGCGATGGTATTTGCCATTTTCAACTATGTGCGCTACACCGGAGATTTTGAATATATCCCTGAAAAAGGACTGGAAGTAATGATCGCTGTCGCACGTTTCTGGCATCAAAGAGCAAACTTCAGCACGCCAAAAAATAAGTTTGTTATTCTTGGAGTTACAGGTCCTAATGAATATGAAAATAACGTCAACAATAACTGGTACACAAATTACCTCGCAAAATGGTGTATCGAGTATTGTATGGAGATGATCGATAAAGTTAAGGACGGGCACAAGGAGGATTACGACAGAATTATTGGTCATACAAACCTTAATGATACTGAACTTTTATCCTGGAAAGAAGTTTCTGATAATATGTATTTTCCTTATTCAGAAGAGCATGATGTTTTCCTTCAACAGGATGGATTCTTAGACAAAGAAATCATCCCTGTTGCCAAATTGGACAAAATTAACCGGCCCATCAATCAAAAATGGAGTTGGGACAGGATTTTAAGATCCTGTTATATTAAACAAGCCGATGTTTTGCAAGGTTTTTACCTTTTCGAAGAAAATTTCAATAATAAAACTTTAGAAAAACATTTCGATTTTTATGAACCTTTAACAGTTCATGAATCTTCCCTTTCCCCCTGTGTTCACAGTATTCAGGCAGCGAAACTTGGCAGGACCGAGCAGGCTTACCAGTTTTATTTACGCACCTCAAGACTGGATCTGGACGATTATAACAACGAAGTGAAAGAAGGCTGCCATATTACAAGTATGGCCGGGACTTGGATGAGTATTGTTGAAGGTTTTGGCGGAATGAGAGTTGTGAACGATCAACTTTCCTTTAACCCAAGAATCCCTGAACAATGGAGCGCATATTCGTTTAAGGTGAATTTCAGAAACCAGATCCTTAAAATTGAAGTGGCTTCAAATAAAACAAGCTTCCTCTTAGAAGGGACCGAGCCAATAATTATTTTGGTTCATGGAAAAGATACAGAACTAAAACCAAATGAACTGGTTACCGTATAAATCCTAAATTCCCCACTGCGGGGGAGTGGATTTTATGCTGAATATCACTGGGATTTTTTAGCCAATTTTGGATGATATCGCCTGTTGGTCATCCTTTTATACAAATATCAGGTGATTTCAATTTTATAAAACAGAACCAAATAATGAATATGAATAAAATAATTTTTTTGGTATTATTTCTTGGGAGCCTTAGTTTTCAAGCTCAAATTGACAGGGTGGAACCTCCATCCTGGTGGGTTGATATGAATCATGATCAGTTGGAATTATTGATTTACGGAAAAGATATTGCTCAGTTTACAGCTTCTGTCGACAATAAGAATATTCAGATTATAGAGGTAAAGAAAACTGAAAACAGCAATTATTTATTTCTGAATTTAAATCTGTCCAAGGCAACTTCGGGTAAATTCAACATCAACTTTTCCAAAAAAGGAAAGCCTACCAAATATTCTGTTCCTTATGAATTAAAAGAACGAACTCAAGATTCAAAATTGCGGGAAGGTTTTGACAGTTCGGATGTTATTTATTTGATTACGCCAGATCGTTTTGCAAATGCAGATGCGTCAAATGACATTGTAAAGAGCATGAATGAAAAAACCATTGACAGAAAAGATGGTTATGGCAGACACGGGGGTGATATCAAGGGAATCACAGACCATTTGGATTATATAGACGAAATGGGATTTACGGCCATTTGGCCATCGCCATTGTTGACCAATGATATGAAAGAAAGTTCTTATCACGGTTATGCAATGACCGATTTTTACCAGGTAGATCCGCGTTTTGGGACTTTAGAAGACTATAAAGATTTGGCCAAAAGCGCAAAAAATAAAGGCATAAAATTAATCATGGACCAGGTTGCAAATCACATTGGCATTGAACATTGGTGGATGAAAGATCTACCGGCCAATGATTGGGTGAATTATCAGGATGAATATTTAAAAAATAATATTGTCATTACAAATCACAGGAGAACCACAAATCAAGATTCGTACGCCTCGGTTAAAGATGAGAATTTATTGAGCGAAGGCTGGTTTGTTTCAACTATGCCCGATTTAAATCAGCGGAATCCTTTGTTGGCAAATTACCTGATTCAAAATAGTATTTGGTGGATAGAAACTCTCGATTTACGAGGAATCAGACAGGATACATACCCATACCCGAACAAACAGTTTATGGCTGATTGGGCAGGTGCAATTATGACAGAATATCCAAATTTCAGCATTGTTGGTGAGGAATGGAGCACCAATCCGTTATTGGTTGGCTACTGGCAGCAGGGTGCAAAAAACAAGGATGGTTACGAATCGAATTTAACCTCTACCATGGATTTTCCCATGCAAAAATCAATTGTCGATGCTTTGAATGAAGCGGAAAGTTGGGATAAAGGTTTCGTGAAAATGTATGAAGGCCTGGCAAATGATTTTTCTTATGCCAATCCTGAAAAAATAATGATATTTCCGGACAACCACGATATGGACCGGATCTTCACACAATTAAAAGAAAATGTGGTAAACACCAAAATGGCGTTGGGCTATATTCTTGCCTTGCCTAGAATTCCACAACTGTATTACGGAACTGAAGTGTTGATTGAAAATAGCGCAAAACCTGGCGATCACGGCTTGATAAGAACCGATTTTCCCGGAGGCTGGAAGGACGATCAGGTAAACGGTTTCACCGGTGAAGGATTAACCTCTGACCAGGCTGAAATGCAATCATTTTTGAAGAAAGTGCTGAATTATCGCAAAAACAGTGAAGCCATTCATTCAGGAAAAACAATTCATTTCGCCCCTGAAAATGGGGTTTATGTCTTGTTCAGAATAAAAAATGATGAAATAGTAACGCTAATATTGAACAAAAATGAACAACCGATCTCTTTAAACTTAAGCAGGTTTGAAGAAGTTGGCTTAACCGGAAAACCGGTTAAAAATATTATAACGGGCGGAACATTTATTTTTGAAAACAACTTGCAAATTAATTCAAAAGGCGTTTTACTGTTCTCAACAAAATTATAAAATTGATGAAGTTATTTAAGCTAAGCCTATTTTTTCTTATTGCAGGATGTTCATTTCTAAATGCCCAAAATGCAGACAGAAAATATGTTTCCATTACTCAAAAAAAATCAATTGTTGAGATAAAAACCAATGATGGAGTTTATCAAATAAAACCCTATTCAACCAAAAT
>JBDNHN010000243.1:0-4999 GCA_041688725.1 Gillisia sp. | reverse complement strand
GATAAATCCTCTTTTATCTCCTTTAGTTTTTCTGTATGTTTTGTAGTACCTAGGCTTACTACCCCTATTGTTTTGTTATGGTAATTAGGGTCTCTTAAAATTTTAAATAAATAGTTCTTAATTGCTTCTATTTCTTTGATTACTACTTTGTCCTCTATAAAACTATATTTTACATGAATAGGTTTGAGAGGTGATAATCTTTCCGTATTTATTTGCTTGAGTGGTCTTAACGAATGATTATAGTATTCTGATTTTGAGAACTCTATAATTTCCGGAACGCATCTAAAATGCTCTACTAATGATGAATTAGCTCTGCCTGCACTCATCGTAGATAATGTAAAAAGACTCATATCACTTCTGATATGAACCTTATTACCTCCTAAATAATCGAGATATTGATTTTTTATAGCATCAAAAGAATCTCCATCTGCACCTGTTAAGCTTGGAGGTGAAGTTTGTTTTTCATCTCCTACTACAATCATATTTTTCGCATAATAGCCTAGAATAAGACTATTGAAATCTAATTGACTTGCTTCGTCCACAATGATACAATCAAATATCTCCGGTTGGTCTCCAACTGAATTTAGGACATCATTAAATTTCATCACCCAACATGATAGTTTTTGACTAATTTTTATTCCGTTTTTTCTGGCTAGGATTTGATATTTTACCTTATCCTTAATTCCCCTTTTTGCTTGTGTTGAGTTTGTTTGATATTCGTTGAGAAGATTAATGAATTTATCAATATTATTCCTTTCAAAAGTATTCTTGAAATTATCCCGTGCTAAATCAAAGAGGATTTTACACTTAATGTTATAAATCTTATTGGTGATTTGATTAAGTTCCTCTTTTTTTTGTTGAAGATTAATAATTTTATTCTCTTGAAGGTATTGATTCACTTGGGCGAACTCGAAATTTTCTTTAGTGAGATAGCTGGCAGGAACTTCTTTCAATTCCTTTAATGTATTAGGTAGGTGCTGATTCAGGCGTTCCATAGAAAAATTGAACCTTTTGGTTTTCTCAACATCTGAAGAAACCAATTTTAAAGTTTTTAAACATTCTTGATACATATACAATGTCGTAATATCCTCTAGGGGTTGCAGTGGCAATCCATCTGGAAGATTTGCGTCTTTTAATAAATCAAAAATTAGGCTTAATTCTCTGGAATGTTCAGTTTCTTTTACATCATATCTTTTAAGAGTTGTCAATTTCTCTCTAATTAATCGTAAATGTTTATTAATACCTTCTAAATCATATTTTTCTATTTGAAATAGTTGTGTGAATTTTATTATATCACTTTGGTTGTCCTCCAATACATTTGACAATATAAAATTGGTTTCGATTTTTTCAATTGATTCATTCAGGAATATTTTTTTAGCATTTAAGCTTGAATCTTCGTCAATTAAATTAATAAATTTTGCTGTCTGAAGCTGCACTAGTTGGTTATTCACCTCTTTTATATTCCTTAAATAATCTTCAAATAATTCTAAACTTAATCTATCATCACAATTATTTTTATTAATGACAATTTCTTCTAAATATTTGACATCTTTGAATCTCGAATTAAGTAATCTATCCCATTTGCTAACTTTTTCCTTTCCTGTTTTAATTTGTGCTAAATATGTTGATATATCATTTAAAAATTTATCTGCCTTTTCTATCACTACTGAAAAAGGGATATTTACAGAAACATCATTAGAAGATTCCTTCATTCTCTTAACCCTTTGTTTCAATCTTTTTAACTCCTGCGGATTTTTTAAATAAATATCTGCATTACAATAGGTGCCTGAAAAAAATTGAATCTCTTCTATATTTAGAGTAAGTAATATTTTTCTTGAAGCATTGTCAATATTTAGTTTTTCCTGTAATTGAAATATTTTTGTTTTATTTGAGAGATAATTCTCAAAATCGATTTGATCCAATTTGGAGATAAGCCCAGGTAAGTCAATCTTAACTTTATTTAAAGACGAATCGGTAAATTCCGAAAGATTTCTATAATCATTTATAAATGATAACAAATGGGAACAATCCTTTACCATCTGTGAAGTTACAGGATCCTTGATCCAATCCCATTCTTTTTTTTCCTTTTGGATAAGTTTTTCATATAATTCAAAACTCCTTAGGTCTATAAAACTCTCGTTTAAATTTATTTTTTTATATTCATTTTGTAAGACCTCAAAAATCTCGTTTTTCAGATTTACATATTCTCCCTTCAAGTTATTGAGATCAGAAATCTGTTTTTCAACCTCAGAATGAGAGTTTGTTACTAAAATATTTTTTATTCTATTGATGCTGGTTTCCAATGAAAACCTGGCTCTGTTATTTTCCAATTGAATTTGGGTGAAAATCAGATCGTCAAAATCTTTAGGTATTTTATCTAAAAGGGATTCAAGAGCTTTATCTGTTTGCGCTGTAACTAAAACACGTTTACCTTGTGCTAAAAGTGAACATAAAATATTTACGATCGTGTGGGATTTTCCGGTTCCGGGAGGACCGGTAACAACTGTCAACCTATTTTCAAGATAATTCTTATAAATTTGTTTTTGTTCCTTGTTAAATGGTAATGGAAAGAAAGCTGAAAAATCTTCTTCCCCATTTAAGTTTGGAGTATTCCCTTTGTATTTTTCAAACAATTCATTTATGAAATAATTTTCTTTAGGAAAGGTATTTGTGTTTACAGCCTTCGGTTCTCTTATTAGGAGATTAAAGAGTTCTGCGTTAACTTCATTTTCCTCTTTAAATTTGAGAATATCTTCGGTAAGTTTTTCAAAAAATTTTGGCTTTTTTCTTTTGATGTTTATTGCAGGAGAAAAGGATATTTTGAATTGATCCACCTGGTAATGATCTAGTTTCGGTTTTTTGATAGTATCCTCAAACACAGAAAATTCTGATAGGCGCTGGAGATCATTTTTGATCAAATTTCTAAAGTCATCATCAAAGATATAGGTGCTTCCTTTTTCTTCAACAGCTTGATCAAATTTATCTACAATAACAGATAAATTGGATTTTTCTATAGGTATGTCGTGATTCAAAAAGAAAAAATCACTGGATGGTTTCTCCTCATCAGAAAAAGAAATTATTATCCAATTATGACTGTTTAATTCAATTTTCAAAGGAAAATGAAATAAATGTTGATTTATTTTTTTTAGTCCTCTTGTCCCGCCCTCCTGACAAAACTGAATCAATCCAACACTTAAAACAATCTCTAAGCTTGAATCATTTTTAATGTCATTATATGCACGAAATAATTTGGAATAAACAGTTTTGTTTTGCTGGAAATTTTCAATCTTAGCTAAAAGATTTTGGCCTACGGATGAGTTTTTGAAATCCTTTAAATCGTCTTCGTGTTCAATACTTTCGAATTTATTTTTGGTTTCATTAAAAATGATTATTGAAAGATATTCTTCTGGAACTACGATATCAGGTTTAATCGGTTTTTTTAAGCTTAGCAGTTTTGCCCCATGATTGACAGTTCCAATTTGAAATAAATCAGAAAAAATGGAGGTGCATAAATCGTCATTCTTTAACCTTTCAATATCATCATACCAAAAATAATTAGGAGCATTATTTTTGGTGTAAATATCCTTAACGCCACGTTCTAACAGCTTCTGGTACTCTTGCAAAAATTTAATATAATGTTCAAAAGCTGCCATTTGGATTTCTTTTTGATGAAAAATATTTACGGTTATTGTAAATCTAAATATTTTCTTAAAAATAAGAGGGTTTCCAGCTAAATATCTTCATATAAAAGTCTATTTCACAAGTGAAAAATGCAAATTTATAGTTAACACCCGTATTATATACTCTGAAATGTACCTGATTCAAACAGGGCATCCAAGGAGACTTTTAAAGTTCTGCTGTTTATATCCAAATATGGATGTAAAACATCGGTGGTTTTACTGCTGCAATGCCCCAAAGCCAACTGTATATAATGAATGTTTACTCCTTCTGATTAATTTACCGTTGCACCAGCTATACTATATTTATCTCATGCCCCCATCCCCTGAACCGAGTGATCTTAGCCGTTGCAAAGGCGCCGGTAAACCTATTTTAAAAAATCCTTTCATTAAAACTGCAAAATTCCAGGAATTATCTGCAGAAACCAAGTCCACAAATAAGCAATTACTCGAGAATCTCAATTAGATCTATAGGGATGTAAGGTTGATTTTCGAGAAATGATTTTCTCAAAACTATTTCTCGAAAATAATAAAAACGTCATAAGATGGCATTACTTAAAAGGCCCCTACAAAAGCTTGTTGCTGTCTGTGTTCAATTTGATCTTTAAATTGGCAATAGTAAGTTCATTAAAACCGATTAGAGATTTTTTATTTAAAAATGGTTCATTATTTATTTTGCAACCGGACAAGCTTAAATCATATATCCAACAATCATCCTTTGAATTGATAATTACACAATGTCTTCTGCTAAAGACATTGTCTTGATCCAATTGAATATCATTGCAAGAGTATCCAAGGCGCCCTATTTTTATTATAGGCTTTTCTGTTACCTCAGGAAAATCTGTATCTAAATCAATTGGCTCTATACTTAATCTATTTTTCTTCATGTGATTAAATCTGAAATCCATGAAAAGTAACTTGGTCTTTAAAGATTTCACAGAATTCAAATGTGTTAACTGGATTTCTTGAAATATTTCAATATTGTATTCAAGAATTGGATGAAGATTTTTCACAGGCATTAAGGTTTCTTTCTTCAACAAAATCGAACATATATAATAATTATTTAGAAAACATGGTAATTTCGTTGCGTCGTACAACATCTTTGATAATTCCTCACATGTTTCTAATCTATTAGACTCATAATAGCATTGGGCCAACATATTATAAGCTTCATAATCTGTAGGATTTCTGTGTAAATGGTCTGTAAGTAAGGACATTGCCTGGGGATAATTTTGGAAACCAAGATGTATTGAGCCTAATTCCTTTTGTAATACTAGTCTTGGATTTAGCCGTAATGCGGACTCTATACACTTTTTAGCTTC
>JBDNHN010000242.1:0-8538 GCA_041688725.1 Gillisia sp. | reverse complement strand
TGTAAAATACTCTCAGGGTTTTGTGGTGATGCCCGGCGGATTTGGGACTATGGATGAGCTCTTTGAAGCAATTACCCTGATTCAAACCAATAAAGTAGATGCATTCCCAATTATTTTGGTGGGAACCGAATTTTGGGGCGGATTGATAGATTGGATCCGTCAAACGGTTATGCAGTCCTTTGAAAATATAAATGAAGCAGATCTGGATCTTATTAAATTAGTTGATACCGAAGATGAGGTCATTGAAATCCTCGATAAGTTTTATGGTGAATATAATTTAAGTCCTAATTTTTGATAAAAATATTATAACAATTCATTACTTAAAATGACTAAAGTCTGAAGCACGCTGGGTTAAAATAAAAACAAACTTATATTAGTAAAAATGGAATAGTTTATGTGAAAATTAGATGTTGGAATAAACACCTTAATAAAAAATTCCGCCCTCTATCTCAAATAAAAACTGAGTACTGCTTTACTTTATGCATTCTAGGCACTCTATATTTTATAAACTGATCAGTTACAAAATATAGAATTGGTTTTAAAGGTGTTTTTATCTTTAAGTATCTTTAACCTTAAATTCAATTCTGTTTATTAATTAATTTCAATAGTAAGTTGAATATCAAATTTTTTCTTTTTTTGGCAATCGGATGTTTATGGGCAAATCCAGGATTTGGGCAAACCAGCATGAATATTACCGCTGTTTTAAATGATTCTACGCATACTTTCGATATACAGCAGGAAATTGAATATAAAAATACCAGTTCAATAGCACTTTCTGTAATTTATTTAAATGATTGGGCCAATAGTTTTAAAGACAAAACCACTCCGCTGGCACACAGGTTTGCCGAGGACTATTTAAGGCGGTTTCATTTTGCGAAACCTGTAGAAAGGGGATTTACCAAGATTTACAGCATTACAAATAAAGATTCGGTTAACTACACCTGGAACAGGCCCGGGGGCCTTCCGGATATTATTCGGGTAATTTTGGAGCAACCTTTACCTCCCGGCGAAAAAGTGTCTCTACAATTATTATATCAGGTTAAAATCCCTTCAGAAAAATTCACAAAATACGGGTATGATGATCTGGGGAATTTTAAACTCAAATACTGGTACATTACCCCGGCCGTATTTGATGGAAAATGGCAAATTTACAGCGATAAAAATTTACGCGATCAGTTCACCCCTCCCGTCAGTTTAAAGATAAAATTATCGACCCGTCCCTATTTATATGTGGCTTCCCCGCTTAAAATGGACCGAATGCTGACAGAAGATGAATTCAAAACCACTTATTTTTCGGGAGAAAATATAGTTTCATCAGAGTTATACCTCACTAAAACATATAAATTTGAAGTATTCGATGTTAATTCAAAAGATGTATTAACCAACCTGGAAGATGATGGCCTGATAATAGGAATGAAAGGTTATGTATTAAACAGGATTCTAAAATTCCTGGAAATTCGGCTTGGACCTTATCCACATAAATCTTTGATGGTAACCAGGGATGATTACAACACAAATCCGGTTTATGGATTAAACCAATTACCCGAGTTTTTTAGGCCCTTCCCGGATGGATTTCAGTATGATATTAAGCAGTTAAAAGTTCTTACCGCAACCTATCTAAGGAATACTGTTTTTTTAAATCCCAGGGAGGATCAATGGGTTTATGATGCTATTCAAATCTCCCTGATGAAGGATTATGTCGATCTGTATTATCCAAAAATGAAGCTTTTGGGAAGTTTTAGCAACATTATTGGAATTCGGTGGTTGCACGCTGCCGATCTTGAATTCAACGATCAATATCCGTTACTATACTTGCATATGGCGCGGATGGATTTAGATCAACCTCTACGTATTGCACAGGATTCTCTTGTGAAATTTAATTCGAATATATCCAATACATATAAGGCAGGAATAGGTTTAAATTATATAGATGATTTCCTGGGAGGAGAAGAAGTGAAGAATTCAATTTCAGAATTTTACGAGGAGTATCTTTTAAAGTCTGCCAAAGAAAAGGACTTTGTCCGTATTTTACAAAAAAATTCTGAAAAGGACCTCAACTGGTTCTACGAGGATTATGTGGCTACCAATAAAAAAATGGATTTTAAGATAAAAAAGGTTACTAAAACCGCCGATTCTTTAGAAGTAACCATAAAGAATAAACGGGACAATAAGATGCCGGTTTCCTTATATGGCCTTAAAGATGGAAATATAGTTTTTAAAACCTGGGTTGAAGATATTGATAAAACCAAAAAGATCACCATTCCCAGAGACAGCATAGAAAGGCTGGCATTAAATTATGAAGGAATAATACCAGAAGTAAATCAGCGCAATAATTACAAGGGAGTAACCACCTTATTAAATAAACCAATTCAATTTAGATTGCTTCAGGATATTGAAGACCCTCATTACAATCAAATGTTTTTTATGCCGGAAGTTGATTACAACCTTTATGACGGTATTTCCATAGGACCTAAATTGTATAATCAAACCCTTTTAAACAGAAAATTCAATTATAAAATATCGCCAAAATTTGGTTTCAACAGCAAAACAATTGTGGGATCAGCCTCTATAAGCAACACACATTATTTTGAGAATCAAAATTTATACGCGCTGGCATATGGGATCAGTGGCAATCGTTATTCTTATGGTTTTGATTTGTTTTACCGGAAATCTTCTCCTTTTATGGGATTTTATTTCCGGAATTCAAATTTAAGGGATAATGAGCGCCAGAGACTTTTAATTAGAAACGTAAATGTGAAACGGGATATCAATCCCGTAAATCCTGTAAAACAACCGGATTATAATGTGGTAGACATAAGTTACCGATATAGTGATACAAATTTGGTGGATTATATTTCAGGAAGTCTCGATTATCAAATAGCGAAAAATTTCAGTAAAATTTCATTGAATCTGGAGTATAGAAAACTTTTTAGAAATAATCGTCAGATGAATTTAAGGTTTTATGCTGGAACCTTCTTATATAATGACGAAGAGGATAATGATTTTTTTAGTTTTGCGCTGGATCGCCCTACCGATTATCTTTTTGATTATAATTACTATGGAAGAAGCCAGGACAGCGGACTTTTCAGTCAACAAATTATTCCTGCAGAAGGAGGGTTTAAATCCCAACTGGAACCTGAATTTGCAAACCAATGGATCTCAACGGTGAATGCCAGCACAAATATCTGGAAATGGGTCTTTGCCTACGGCGATGCAGGATTAGTTAAGAACAAGGGAGACAACGCAAAATTTTTATACGATTCAGGGATACGAGTGAGCATGGTAGCCGATTATTTTGAATTGTATTTTCCCGTATATTCCAATTTAGGCTGGGAAATTGACCAAAAAAATTACGACCAAAAAATAAGGTTTATTGTTACCTTAGACATCAATACTCTCATTAAATTATTCACCAGAGAATGGTATTAAATAGGGTTTAGCAGTAGGTATTCCCGTCTTAAATTTAGCCAAAAACTATTAGGTGCATTATATAATTCGTAATTTTATCCTTATTTTATTGCTATTATTATAAAATTTACAATCATTTCAGCTAATTCAGAATTAAATCTAAAAATATTGACTAATTGATGAATTGCATTTACGCTTAGTTTTTGTTACATTTGTTTTTATTCAACGCATTTATTTAAACTAATTCCATGCAAATCGAAACATCATCAAAAATATCCATTTCTTTTGAAGACTTTAAAACGGAGGTTTTAAAGGACTATAAAATTGCTGTTACCAGTCGGGAATGCAGCTTGCTTGGAAGACGGGAGGTGCTTACAGGAAAAGCAAAATTCGGTATTTTTGGCGATGGAAAAGAAATCCCGCAACTAGCTCTGGCTAAAGCATTTAAAAATGGAGATTTCAGATCCGGGTACTATCGTGATCAAACCTTTATGATGGCCATCGGGGCATTGAGCATCGAGAATTTTTTTGCAGGTTTGTATGGTGATTCTTCAATTGAAAACGAACCTATGTCTGCCGGTAGGCAAATGGGCGGGCATTTTGGTACTCATAGTTTAAATGAAGACGGAAGTTGGAAAAATTTAATGTTACAAAAAAACTCCAGTGCCGATACCTCTCCTACTGCCAGCCAAATGCCCAGACTTTTAGGTTTGGCGCAGGCATCAAAAATTTACAGAAATGTAGATGGGATCGAGGCTGAAAAATTTTCGGATAATGGAAATGAGATCGCTTGGGGAACTATAGGGAACGCCAGCACCAGCGAAGGCCATTTTTGGGAAACCATCAATGCTGCGGGAGTATTGCAAGTGCCAATGGTAATTAGCGTTTGGGACGATGAATATGGAATTTCGGTTCATGCAAAACATCAAACAACAAAAGAAAATATCTCCGAGATCCTGAAAGGTTTTCAAAGAGATGAAGAAAAAAAAGGCTACGAAATTATAGTTGTAAACGGCTGGGATTATCCAGCCCTGATTGAAGCTTACGAAAAAGCCGCTGAAATTGCAAGGGGATCACACGCTCCCGTTTTAATTCACGTCAGGGAACTTACCCAACCTCAGGGTCATTCCACCTCCGGATCACAGGAACGATACAAAAATGAAGATCGTTTGGCTTGGGAACGCGAATTTGACTGTAATGTCAAATTCCGGGAATGGGTTATTCAGAACAATTTTTCCACTCAGGAGGAGTTGGAAATCATAGATCAGGAAATAAAAAAACAAGTTAAGGATGGAAAAAAAGCGGCCTGGACCGCTTACAACCAACCTATGACCAAAAAGCAGAAGGAACTTCTTCCTCTTTTGGAAAACGCAGCTAAAAGCAGCGATAAAAAAGATGGGATCCGATCCTTAAAAGATAAACTTGCAGAAATAAAAGACCCGATAAAAAAGGAACTTTTGATAGCTGCCAGAAAAAGCCTTCACTATTTGATAGGATCAAAAAGCGATGCAAAAACGCAGTTGATTGACTGGATTGAAGCTTATACCTCAGAATCTCAAAGTGAATTCAGCAGTAATCTCTACAGTGAGTCCAAACATAATGCATTGTCAATTAAAGAGGTGAAACCAACCTATTCCAATGGTGCCAGGCAAGTAGATGCCAGGATTATACTTAGGGATAATTTTGACAAAATATTTGAAAACTATCCCGAAACCTTGATTTTTGGGGAAGATACCGGCAAGATTGGCGATGTGAACCAAGGTTTGGAAGGACTTCAGAACAAATATGGTTCCCTTCGGGTTGCCGATACCGGAATAAGGGAAGCGACAATTTTAGGCCAGGGAATTGGAATGGCAATGAGAGGTTTAAGACCAATTGCCGAAATTCAATATTTAGATTATATCCTTTATGCGCTTCAAACGATGAGTGATGACCTTGCAACCCTACAGTATCGCACAAAAGGGAAACAAAAAGCCCCGCTTATTGTAAGAACACGCGGCCACAGATTGGAAGGGATCTGGCATAGTGGATCGCCTATGGGAGGTCTTGTGCATTTATTGCACGGAATCCATATTCTTGTTCCAAGAAATATGACCAAAGCAGCAGGGTTTTATAATACCTTATTGGAAGGTGATGAGCCTGCATTGATAATAGAATGCCTGAACGGATACAGGTTAAAAGAAAAACTTCCGAATAATTTTGGGGAATTTAAAACGCCCATAGGTGTTGTTGAAACCATCAAAGAAGGAACAGATATTACTTTGGTCTCTTACGGATCTACCTTAAGACTGGTGGAAGAAGCCGCACGGGATCTGGAAGAAGTAGGAATCCATGCTGAAATTATCGATGTGCAATCCTTGCTTCCGTTAGATATTAATAAAGATATAGTAAAGAGCGTTGAAAAAACCAACAGGCTTTTGGTGATAGATGAAGATGTTCCAGGAGGTGCTTCAGCATATATCCTTCAAAATATTCTGGAGGCGCAAAATGCCTATCTTCATTTAGACAGCAAACCCCAAACCCTGACAGCTAAAGAGCACAGGCCATCTTACGGTACAGATGGGGATTACTTCTCAAAACCTTCTGCCGAAGATATTTTTGAAAAGATCTATGGAATTATGAATGAATCAAATCCGGAGAAATATCCTGCTTTGAAATAAAATCTCTTCAGATAAATTTAAAATAATGGCAACGAATGCACGAATGAAAATTGGTGTATTTCGTGGCTAAACATTTCGATTCAAAATTCAGGACTAAAAAAACCTCTAAATTCTATCTCCGGTCTTCCGTCATATAAAACATAAAAAAATATTAGTGCATTAGTGGCCTATTTTTTCAATCATAATTTAGACGAAAATATTTATTTTCCGAAATCATCCTAAGGATCTGTTTAGTAATAACCTGCCCGTTTCTACGGGTTCTTTTGCTCGTCAACTGCGTTGAAAATACTCGCCATAGCTACTGCTATGTCTGCGTTTTTCGCCTTATTGGCGAACAAAATAACTGCCTATAATTCGGTCGCTTTATTTCTAAACAAATCCCAACCTACATCCAGCTTCGTGAATTCGATTCGATTTTATAAAACATATAATTAATATACGGGAGGACATCTTTGCTTACGGTTCTAAATGAAATATCTCCCCCGGCTGTATGAAATATAATATTTACCAAATTCTTTTTTTCATACCATAAAGGCTGAAATACGCTCATAGATTGAATTTTGTAAATCTCTAAACGTTCCTCTGTTTTATTCCAGACACCGTGTTTTTTATAAACAAAATCCTCTGAAATAATCAACCTTAAGGATCTGAACATTAAAATCTGCCAGATTACAGCGATAACTACGTATAACCCCGCCAGCAAAACCCAGGTTGTAAAAGATATAGCATCCACAAAAAATACTACAAAATAACTCGCCAGGGCAGGAATCAGTGCAATAATTAACCGTCTCATCAATAAGATCTTATCGGGTGAAAAGCTTTCCCCAAAACCGCTGAATTGATCTGTATACAGGAACGATTTCACCTTTGCAACCGTGGCCTGATCCAGGCCCGGAATTTTAATTTTACTTTTCTGAAGTTCATTTTCACTGTTTGCAAGTGAAATACGCACTTCGTACATATTCAGCCATTTTTGGACAGGGTTTGTGATCACCTGCAATAATTGCACACGCCTTGGCTGTAAAGAAACTTTTGTATTTGTCTTTAGGCCCATTTCCAATTCAAGGCTATCCTTTGTTTGCGTTAATTTTAAGTTGAAATATTTTATAAAAACTTCAGCAACGGTAATTAAAACACTCAGTAACAGAACAATGACAGCAATGAACATAAAAATGGAAACCGATTCCATAGGACCGGGCAATTGGTCTAAATATTTCTGAATAGTTTCAGAATGTTCTTCAGATACTGTTCTTACTTCATTGTAAATAGTCGAAAAAAAGGCGGCTATCAATGCCAATCCCCGCAAATAATTGGTGCTTATTCCTATTTTTAACAAGGTTAAAAAACTCAATTCATGAGTCCAAAATTGTTTGTCAGATGTTTCTCCAGTAATTTCTGAATCGGTTATTTCTTCAGAATATTTGTCCCTTACCTTAATCAGAATAGCCAAAAGCTGGTTTGCTTTTTCATTGGAAATAGCGTGAATACTGATTTCCTCCTTTTTGCTTCCCGCAGTTTCAATTACAAAACTGTTAACATTCAGAATGCGTTGCAGAATGGAACGTTTAATATATACCTGCTGAATTCTATCAAAAGGGATCGCAATATCTTCTGTATTGAACACTCCCTTTTGGAGCACAAATTCCTGATTCTTATAATCTATATGAAAAAGGAATCTGCGGTAATAAACAAAACTGTAAATTAGAACCAGAACTGAAATTACCCCCAAACCCAAACCAATGTAAACCAGGGTAGACACACTTGGTCCAGTGAATAAAAGATATACGATAATTGCCCAAAACCCTTTTAATAAATTAAAAATCTTGGCGATAAAAATTAGAAGGATCCCAATTTCCGATTGCCTTTGCGGGACTCCAAACAAATTAGAATTCATTTGCGGTGAGTTTTTCGGCCAAGGCCTCTTTTAACCGGAGTGCAAGGTCCGGGGCCAATCCGGGAATTATTATATCGCTGCCGCTACCGCCCGCAGTAAAAATTTTAAGGCTTGAGATCTTAAGCATCTTATCCAGAACATCCCGGGAAATGGAGGCGTGCTGAATTCTATTAAAGGGAACAACCGTAGTTTTATTTACCAGATAGCCCCTTCTGTACAAAATATCCTTTTCCCTGAGCGCAAATCCATAATTCTTCTGTAGTTGGGATATGTTCCAAAATTTGAAACCAAAGTATAAAACGATCCCAATAAGAAGTAGAATTAATTGGATTCGGTTTAGATCGAAATAAAATGAAACCGCCCAACCAATCATCGCCACGCATAGAAACACAAGGTTTTGAAGATTGGATTTTATGAGATAACTCTTCGAAATTGGTTGAAAAGCCACCTCTTCGAATTGAGGCAGTGAAGCGATATCAATTGATTTATTGGTAAAATTTTCCATTATGGAAGCCATTTCTTATCAAAATTAGGTTTGCGTTTTTCCAGAAAAGCATCTCTTCCTTCCTTTGCTTC
>JBDNHN010000241.1:0-3910 GCA_041688725.1 Gillisia sp. | reverse complement strand
TTGTATTTCAAAATATGACTCAGTATGAATCATCCGTTGATTATTTTAATAAGGCTCTAAAGGTTGATAGTTTATACCATAAGAATATTGGGCTATATGCTATGTTAATTGATAATATAGCTTATTCGAGGTTGAAATTGATGGATACGGTGGGTATATTAGTTAGTTTTAAGCAGTCGCTGAAAATTAGGGATAGCATTGATAATAAGGCAGGAGTAATAATAAACAAATTACATTTAGCAGACTATTATCTATTGAAAAATGATACAATACTAGCTCTAAACGAACTTTTGGGGGCTAAATTTTTGGCTGAAAAATATAATAGCTTAGGAGATTTGCAGAAGTCACTATTGGTCTTGGCTAAAATAGATTATTCTAATGCTGAACAACATCACCTTAAATATATTGCTTTAACCGATAGTTTGCAAAAAGAGGAAAGACAAATACGAAATAAATTTGCGCGAATTCGTTTCGAAACAGAGCAACATATTATCGAAAATAAAGATTTAAATACTCGGAATAGAAATGTGTTATTTATTCTTGGAATAATGGCTACTCTATTTTTACTTATTTATATTATTAGATCCCAAAGATTCAAAAATCAAAGATTGATTTTATTAAATAAACAACAACTTGCAAATGAGGAAATTTATGATTTATTGATAGGTTCTCAAAACAAATTGGATGAGGGTAAGGAAAAGGAAAAAAAGAGAATATCAAAAGAATTGCACGATGGAGTTTTAAGTAAATTTTTTGGGGTGAGATTAAACCTGGAATTACTGAATAATGGTATAAGTGATGAGACTATTTTGCAAAGGGAAAAATACATCTATGAATTAAAGCAACTTGAGAATGAAATTCGAGATGTTTCCCATCAATTAAAAGATAATATGTTTTCAACAGAAAACAGCTTTATAGCAATTACAGATGAACTTCTGAATAATCAAAAGAATTTGGGATCATTTCAATTTAAATTAAATTCAGGTGATAATATTATTTGGGATGAGATTTCGAATAAAGTTAAAATCAATCTTTATCGAATTTTTCAAGAAGCCTTACACAACATTAACAAGTATTCCCAAGCTAGAAATGTTGAAATAACCTTAAAAATGGATAATAAATATCTGAAGATAGTGGTTGAAGATGATGGTATAGGGTTCGATTTAAATGCAAAATCCGATGGAATAGGACACAGAAACATGAAATCTCGGATTAAAGATTTAGAGGGTGAAATTGAAATTACATCAAACAATTCAGGAACTAATATTATTATGTATATTCCGCTAAATAAAATTTATTGGGATGAACGCACCAGTTAAAATATTAATGATAGATGACCATCCAATTACTTTAGATGGATACAAGAATATTCTCATAAGTTTAAAGGATGCTAATTCTAATTATGTGATTGAGACAGCTTCTGATTGCGAAGAAGCTTATTGGAAAATTCATAAATCTTCGGAAGACGAAAATCCGTATGACATTATATTTCTAGATATAAGTCTGCCTCCTTCAGAGAGCTTAAAAATCTTTTCCGGGGAGGATCTGGGATTAAAGATAAGGGAATTCTCACCAACTTCTAAGATTATTATTTTAACCATGTATAATGAAAATTTTAGAATATATAATATTTTAAAAAGCATCAGTCCGGAAGGGCTGTTAATTAAGAGTGATGTCTCTCCTCAAGAACTCTATAGAGCATTTAGGATGGTCTTACTTGATAAATTATATTACAGCAATACGGTAAAAGTGTTAATGAGAAGGCAATTTGCGAATGATTTTGTATTGGACGACCTCGATCGTAATATTCTTTTTCAATTGTCTAAAGGAGTTAGAACTAAAGATTTAATTCGGTTTATTCCCTTGTCTTTGGCAGCCATTGAAAAAAGGAAAAGGGCTATTAAAGAAATCTTGGATGTTGAGGGAGGAGACTTACTGTTAGTTCAGAGAGCAAAAGAATTGGGGTTTATTTAGTCAGATAATTTGTTGGCTATATTTTTGGAAAGACCTAAGTTCAATTAATAAATGCAACTTTTAGCGGTAAGATGATGTAACAATTTTTTTATCAAGATCCTTTTTAGGAGAAGTGCTGTCAATAAAAATTAAGAGATAAACTTCCTTTAATTGATTGTTAATATATTTTACTATTTAAATTCCTTCAAAATTTTTAAACGTAAATTTTAGTAAAAGTATAAAAGTACTGACTCTTAGTAGTTTGTTAAGGTCAGTTCTCAATTTCGGGTACTTTAAGTTAAAAAATGAGAAAACCTTGCGTTCAAATTATCCTTCAGGAACTTCCATAAAAAAAATTAAGGTAGACATGTTACGTAGAGAAGGAATGAACCTGATTTACATTAAACAATAGATACTCGTTAAAAAACCGTTGCCTTCTAACTGTTGAAGAAGAAACTAACCGTAAAGAATTTATTTTCCACTAGCTCTATGGCAACATGCAAATGAGCTTGAATGCGAATCCAGCACATTACAAAAATTATAAACTCATTACTCACATTAATAGATAGATTTTTAGCATAGGCTATTGTTACAGCTCCTGCAATTTTCCATGTTTAAAATTGATAAATGTTATTGAGTAATAAGAAGCTGGATTTTTGTCAATAGAACTTTGATTTGTTTAAAAACATTGATTATTAGAAAAACCGTAAAAAGAGTAAGGTTAAATAATGCCAATTAAAAATTAAAAAAAATAAGTTTGTGAATCCTTTTAATTTCATAGTTATGAAAAATTATTTTTTTTACCTTTTAGTTCTAGCAACTTGTTTTAAGTTACAAGCACAATCTGAAAACATTGAAATACCAAATTACAGCCCGCCATCTCCTACGGCTTTTGAATTAGGAAAATTTGGACTTGAAAAAGTTGGAAAGTTTACGGGAACACCTAATGTGAACATTCCTCTTTTTAATTATAAGGTGGGTAATATTAGCGTTCCTATTGCACTGAGTTATAATTCAAATGGAATTAAGGTGGACCAGCTGGCTACAAATGTTGGTCTTGGATGGTCTTTGAATGCAGGAGGGGTTATTTCTAGAATTGCTAGAGACGAACCTGATGAAGAAGGAAATTATTTTTTTCCTGAAGAGGAAATAAGTGAGGTAGGTGCTAAAAGTCCTTTAGCTTTGGATTTTTTCTGGCTCGCAGGTAGCGATCCAGGTATAGATACTGAGACGGATCTTTTCTCTTATAATTTCCAGGGATTTTCAGGGAAATTTGTAATTGATAACGATAAAAAAATTGTTCAGTTGCCAAAATCTGCCTTGAAGATCGAAAATTTTACTGATGGTAATAATGACGGATTCAAGATAACAAATCTTCAAGGTTTGGAATATATATTTCTTGAAAGAGAAGATACTAGAAGCAGTACATCTGGTTCAGGACATCCAATACCTGACCTACCGATTACTACTGCCTGGTTCTTAACAAAAATTGTTCATCCCAAAGGAGATTTCGTAAATTTTATATACACATCGGATAATTATACATATACAGCTACGCAGACACAGACTTTTCAGGTTGCAAATCCTCCCAATCAATCTTCTTGTACAGGAACAATAGCAAATTCTAATATATTTCCGAGTGGTTCTACAACTCTAGACACTCATATTAATATAATTGGAAAAAAACTAATTGAAATAAATTCGAGTGGTACAAACCAAGGCTCTGTACATTTTAGTTCTCTTACTACAAATTCTGAATCAAATTCTGAATTGTTAGATAATATAAAAGTAAGGGATGGGAATAGTCAAATTATTGAGGATATTGACTTGGCCTATCTTACAACAGGCAATAATAGGGTTTTTCTAAATTCTGTTTCTTATCAGGATATTTCCAAGAATTATCAACTAACCTATTATGATATTGAAGGGGTTCCGGTTCGTAATTCCTTTAGTCAAG
>JBDNHN010000026.1:0-7249 GCA_041688725.1 Gillisia sp. | reverse complement strand
CTAACAGGAACTCAGTTTACTGATACTTCTGCTATGTTTGGTAATGATATCGCTACCTTTCCCAACTATCCTTCTGAAATCAGGGCTCCTCAGGGAAGCTTGTATGGCGTTTCAGGATTTCAAGTCCATATAGGTAGTGTTGAGGTGAGCACTCCCGGTGACAATGTAGATTTGCTTGTCGCCATGAACCCTGCCGGATTAAAAACCAACCTATACGCAGTAAAACCCGGGCACACAATTATTGTGGACACCGATTCCTTTACAAAGAAGAACTTAGAAAAAGCAGAGTACAAAACCAATCCGTTGGAAGATGGAAGTCTTGAAAACTATCGGGTTATTGAAGTTGCAATGAGTTCTTTAACCAAGGAAGCATTAAAAGATGTTGAAGGATTGGACAACAAATCCATTACCCGAAGCAAAAACATGTTTTCCTTAGGAATGATCTACTGGATGTACAATCGTTCTACCGAACATTCTGTTGGATTTTTCAATAAAAAATTCAAATCCAAACCTGAATTAATTGAGGCAAATACGAAAGTACTAAACGCAGGATATTATTATGCCGAAACTTTAGAACTTATCCCTAATTCTTACACGATTTCCCCTGCAAAACTGGCCGCCGGAACCTACAGAATCATTATGGGTAACGCTGCAACTGCCTGGGGATTATTGGCGGCTGCAGAAAAGTCCGGTCTGGAATTGTTTTTAGGATCTTATCCTATTACTCCGGCTACCGATATTTTGCACGAGCTTGTTAAACACAAACATTTTGGAGTAAAAGCTTTTCAGGCAGAAGATGAAATCGCTGGTGTTACATCGGCAATTGGTGCTGCTTTCGCCGGCGATCTGGCTATTACAACAACTTCAGGACCCGGTTTGGCATTAAAAGGCGAAGCAATTGGCCTGGCGATGATCATTGAATTGCCCTTAGTTATTATTAATGTACAGCGTGGTGGGCCTTCAACCGGTTTACCCACAAAAACAGAACAATCAGATCTTCTTCAGGCTATGTATGGAAGAAATGGGGAAAGCCCTGTAATTGTTATTGCAGCGAGCACCCCCGGAAACTGTTTTGATTATGCTTATGAAGCCGCCAGACTCGCTTTGGAACATATGACCCCGGTTATACTTTTAACTGATGGTTATATCGCAAACGGATCGGCTCCATGGAAAATTCAAAGAGTAGCCGATATGCCTGAAATTAAAAATCGCAAGATCACGGAATTCAAAGAAGATTGGCATCCTTATAACAGGGACGAAAAAACACTGACTCGTGATTGGGCTATTCCGGGAACTCCAGGATTTGAACACAGAGTTGGTGGTTTGGAAAAAGACAGTGTAACCGGAAATGTTTCATATGTTCCGGAAAATCACGAAGAAATGACTCATACAAGATCTGAAAAGATCAGACTGGTTCAAAATAACATTCCCGATTTACAAACAGAATTTGCCGATTCAGGAGATTTACTGGTGATTGGATGGGGAGGAACTTATGGTTCTTTACATTCCGCAGTGAAACAAATAAATGATGAAGGCTATAAAAAAATTGGCCTTGCGCATTTCAATTACATAAATCCGATGCCGAAAAATACGGAAGAGGTTTTGTCCAGATTCAAAAAAATTATTGTTTGCGAACTAAATAGTGGTCAATTTGCTAGTATTTTAAAGATCAATTACGGCAAATTTGAATTTTTCCAACACAACAAAATTCAGGGCTTACCATTTTCTAACGACGAACTAATTGAACAATTTAAAAAATTAGTATAATTATGGAAACTACAGCTGTAAAAAAATATACATTCAAGGATTTTACAAGTGATCAGGAAGTACGATGGTGCCCTGGTTGTGACGATTACGTAATTTTACGTTCAATGCAGAAAGCACTTCCCGAAATGGGAATTGCAAAAGAAAACGCTGTATTCATTTCAGGTATTGGTTGTTCTTCACGTTTTCCTTATTATATGGAAACTTATGGAATGCACAGTATTCATGGTAGAGCACCGGGGATTGCTTCCGGAGTAAAATTAGCCAATCCCGATTTAAGCGTTTGGGTGATGACCGGAGACGGGGATTCAATGGCCATAGGTGGAAATCATTTTATCCATGTTTTACGTAGAAATATCGATTTAAATATCGTGATGTTCAACAATGAAATTTACGGATTAACCAAAGGACAATTTTCTCCAACTTCCCTGATAGGTCAAAAAACAAAATCATCTCCTTACGGAAACACTCAGCCTCCTTTCTCTCCCGGAGAACTTGCATTAGGTGCTAATGCGCGTTTCTTTGCCAGAATTGGCGGTAATAATCCAAAGGCTATGACCCAAATTTTTATCGATGCGCATAAATTTAAAGGAACTTCTTTAGTGGAGGTTTTACAAAACTGTGTGATCTTTAATGATGGATGCTTTGCTAATGTGACCGATAAAAATGTTAAAGAGGACAAACAAATTTATCTTGAACACGGCAAGCCTATGATCTTTGGTAAAAACAGCGATAAAGGTCTTGTCTTAAAAGGATTAAAATTAGAGGTTGTAACTATTGGTGAAAACGGAATTACCCAAGAAGATCTTTTAGTACACAATGCCAAAGAAGAAGATAAAACCCTTCATCAAATGCTTGTGAGAATGGAATATCCCCTTGCTACTGGAATTATCAGAAGTTTTGAGGATGTTACTTTAGAAGAAAGGGAGGATTACTTAACCGCTCAGGTAAAAGCAAATTCCAAATTCAAAAAAACCGATGATCTGTTCTTTTCAGGAGAAACTTACCAGGTAGATTAATTTTAAACCTGTTCATACAAGGTTGACATTTATTGAAAATAATAGATAAAAAATGCTTTAGCCAATTGGGTTAAAGCATTTTTTTTTGTTTTTCCAATTAACAAAAAATTAATTTCCGAAAAACTTTAATGTTAAAATGCGCTTATAACTGATTTCTATCAGTTATAAACCAAAAGAATGCAAGTAATTTTACCGAGTAATAAAGGGTAAAAAAATGGGTTCAGAAGCAATTATAGTATTCTTAATAGCCGGTATTGTGCTGGTTGCCGGCGCAAACTTTCTTTCAAATTTAATTTCACATAAATCCGACAATCCGGCAAAGCGGGAACCTTATGAAAGTGGGATGAAAACTGTTGGACCTACCTGGGTTCAGTTTAAAGTTGGCTACTATTTATACGCGATTTTATTTTTGGTTTTTGATGTGGAGATAGCATTTTTATTTCCTTGGGCCGTAGTATTCAAAGAAGTTGGATTTATCGCGCTTATTGAAATTGTCATATTTTTATTCATACTGGGATTAGGTTTAGCATACGCCTGGAAAAAAGGAGCATTAAAATGGGACTAGATAAAACAAATACACCTGGCGGAGGTCCAGGTGAAATTCCAAAAGATTTCCCCGGGAAAGTTATTCCCGCAGGAAATGGAGCAAACGTAATTGTCACTTCATTAGATAAAATAATTAATTGGGGACGTTCAAATTCACTTTGGTCGCTTTATTTTGGTACCAGTTGCTGTGCAATTGAAATGATGCAAACAGGTGCTGCCCGTCACGATTATTCAAGATTTGGTTTTGAAGTTGCAAGGCCTTCCCCAAGACAAGCCGATTTAATTATAATAGCAGGAACCATTGTCAACAAAATGGCACCGGTTTTACGTCGTTTATATGATCAAATGGCCGAACCCAAATACGTAATTGCAATGGGAGCCTGTGCAATTTCCGGAGGCCCGTTCTTTTACAATTCCTATTCGGTTGTAAAAGGTGCAGATCACGTTATCCCTGTTGATGTATATGTCCCGGGATGCCCTCCCCGCCCGGAAGCTTTATTGGAAGGCATGCTGATGCTTCAGGATAAAATACGAACAGAAAACATGAAACACAAAATAAATCCTATAGACGGATTTGATGAAGGTTTATAAAACTGAAGGTTATGACTAACGAAGCGATACAAAATTTAATAAGCACCTGGGTTCCCAACACTGTAACTTCCGAACTGGAATTTACCGAGGAAGAATCCCAGTTTTTAAATATCAGTGTACAACCGGCAGACCTTCACGGATTAATGGCTCAGTTAAAAAGCAACAGTGAAACCAATTTTGATTATTTGTTTTGCTTAAGCGGAGTTGATTGGGGGAAAGAATTAGGAGTAGTTTACCATTTGGAATCTACTACTCACAGGCATATAATTGTGGTTAAAGTAAAAACTGAAGACAGGGAAACCCCGGTTTTTGATTCGGTTTATGATATTTGGAAAACAGCCGAATTTCACGAATGTGAAGTATTCGATTTCTTCGGAATAAAATTCAATAACCATCCACATTTGAAAAGGCTCTTTTTAACCGAAGACTGGGATGGATTTCCGCTTAGAAAAGATTACGTAGATGATATTAATATGATTGTTAAATAAGTGAAAATGGAAGCCTCTACTGTAAATAACAATTTTAAATCTGAAGAGTATTTCATCAATATGGGACCTCAACACCCGGCAACTCACGGGGTTTTGCGTTTATTATTAACCATAGATGGTGAAACGATCAAAAAAGTAGAACCGGATTTAGGATATATTCACCGCTCCATAGAAAAAATGTGCGAACGGGACAGCTATCAGCAAATTGTACATCTAACGGATAGAATGGACTATTTGTCTTCAAATATTAATAATGAAGCTGTTTGTTTAGCCGTTGAAAATGCACTTCAAATTGAAGTCCCGGATCGTGTTAAGGTGATCAGGACAATAATTGACGAATTGACCAGGATTGCGTCACACAATTTGTGGTGGGGAGTAATGGGAATGGATGTTGGCGCATTGACCACTTATTTCTACGCTTTCAGGGATCGTGAAATGATTAACGATATTTTTGAGGAAACCTGTGGCGCCCGTTTAACAATGAATTACAATATTCCGGGTGGTTTAATGTTTGATATCCATCCAAATTTTGTGAAAAGGGTTAAAGAATTTATAACCCATTTTAAAACAAAACTTCCCGAATACGACACTCTTCTGACAAATAATGTGATTTTTCAAAAAAGGATGAGAGGTGTTGGAATGTTATCAAAAGAAGATGCCATCTCATTCGGCGCTTCCGGTCCTGTTGGCCGTGGCTCGGGTTATTCCTGCGATGTCAGAAAAACCCATCCATACAGCGCGTTGGACAAAGTGACATTTAATGAAGCCTTGAGAACTGAAGGTGATTCTTTTGCCCGTTATGAAGTTAGGATTCAGGAGATGTGGGAATCCATATCCATAGTTGAACAATTGATAGATAATATTCCTGAAGGAGATTATAAAGTAGCTACAAACGCAGTAATTAAATTGCCAAAAGGAGAATTTTATCAGAAGGTAGAAACCGCCAGAGGGGAACTTGGTGTGTATATTATAAGCACAGGAACTAAAAACCCATACCGTCTTAAATTCCGCTCACCCGGATTTTCAAACCTTTCATTATTAAATCATATTGCTGTGGGTGGCAAAATTGGAGATCTGGTTGCATCAATGGCAACTTTAGACCTTGTAATACCAGATATTGACCGATAAAATTATAGCAATGAACCTATCATTAAGCATTACAAAAAATATTCACAACTGGCTTTTTAGTATGATGCCCGAAACTGCGGCAAGCCTTGTAGAAATGACAACAATAGCCATGGTATATCTAGCCGTTTTTGCTGTCACTGGTCTATTCCTAGTTTTGCTTGAAAGAAAGGTTGCCGCCTGGTTTCAGTTGAGAATTGGTCCCAACAGGGTTGGTTATCACGGTATATTACAAACTATGGCGGATGCCTTAAAACTGGTATCGAAAGAGTTGACCGGAACTGTAAACGCCGATAAATTTTTATACAATCTAGCCCCTTATTTTGTTATTATTACTGCATTAATGGCGCTGGCTGTTCTTCCGTTTTCCGGCGAATTTCAAGCCTTTGACATTAATATAGGGATCTTCTTTTTAATTGCCATTTCATCCATTGGAGTGATCGGAATTTTACTGGCGGGTTGGAGCAGCAACAATAAATTTGCACTGATTGGCGCAATGCGTAGCGGGGTGCAAACCATTAGTTACGAGCTTTCTGTGGGATTATCGTTATTGACCGTGATATTGATTACCGGAACATTGCAACTTTCAGAAATAGTTGAAGTACAAAGAAACGGGTGGCTTATTGTTCAGGGACATATTCCTGCCATCTTTGCATTTATGATCTTTATGATCTCCGGAACTGCCGAAACAAACAGGGCTCCCTTTGATCTTGTAGAGGCCGAATCGGAATTGGGCGCTGGGTTTCACACAGAATATTCGGGGATGAAATTCGCTTATTTCTTTCTGGCTGAATTTATAAACATGTTTATAATAGCTTCCATTGGCACAACCATATTTTTTGGAGCCTGGTTATCCCCTTTCGGAATTACCGAGTCCCTTCCCTGGTTAGGGGTATTCTGGTTTTTAGGAAAAACACTGGTACTTGTATTTTTAATGATGTGGTTTCGATGGACGTTCCCCCGATTGAGAATTGACCAACTTCTCACCCTGGAATGGAAATATTTACTCCCTTTAAACCTAATGAACCTTGTACTTATGGCTATAATTGTTTGGCTTAATCTAACAATTCAATTTTAGAAATTATGAGTTATTTTTCAGATATATACAATGGTATAAAAACACTGCTTACCGGCATGAGTGTTACCGGGAAGTACTTTTTACACTCACAAAAAGGAGCTATTACCCAACAATATCCTGAGAACAGGGAAACCTTAAAAATGTTTGAGCGTTTTCGCGGGGAAGTAGTGATGCCTCACGATGAGAACAACGAACACCGTTGTACCGGCTGTCAAAAATGTGAATTGGCTTGCCCAAACGGGACTATAGAAATTATCTGGGACCGCCAAGTGGATCCTGAAACAGGTAAAAAGAAAAAACTGATAGAAAAACACATTTACCATTTAGGGATGTGTACTATGTGTGGTTTATGCATTGAGGCCTGCCCTACCGATGCTATTAAATGGGCTCAAAATTATGAAAATTCTGTTTACGACAGAACAACCCTTACAAGGGTTTTAAACAAACCGGGATCCAAATTAATGCCCGGAGTAGAGGACTAAACTTATGGAACAAATTGTATTTTACATTCTAGCATTGATAATGATCGTTATGGCAATTGCGTCTGTTTCCAGTCGTAAAATGCTTAGATCTGTTGTCTATTTATTATTTGTACTTATTGGAATAGCCGGAATTTATTTTCTTGTTGATTACAACTT
>JBDNHN010000240.1:0-2602 GCA_041688725.1 Gillisia sp. | reverse complement strand
TCCTTGTAAAGGGGAAGCGTAAAGCTTAAAACTCATATTATTTTTATTGCGGCAAATATAGGTTGAAAAGTTTAAGTTGTCAGGAAGTATGGAATGCTCCTATAAACCCTAAGTACATTCTTCGGAATTGCTTTTTTCTTTCATTTCATCCAATATTTCCCACCCAATTTTGTTAGTAATTATTAAAATCTTAATTTACGATGAAGTTCAAATATGAATAAACTCTTCTGAAAAAATGAAACATATTGTTGTACTTACCGGCGCGGGAATAAGCGCAGAAAGTGGTATAAAAACATTTAGGGATGCCGATGGATTATGGGAAGACCATGACATTATGGAAGTTGCTTCCCCGGTTGGGTGGGAAAATAATATGAAGAAGGTCCTAGAGTTTTATAATCTTCGGCGCCAACAATTGCTGGAAGTAAATCCAAATCCCGCGCATTATGATCTCGCTAAGCTGGAAGAGAAATTCCGGGTAAGCATCATTACACAAAATATAGATGATTTACACGAGCGGGCCGGCAGTAAGGAAGTGATCCATTTGCACGGTGAGCTATTAAAAGTTAGAAGCACTTTTAACGAAGACTTGATAATGGACTGGAGGAAAGATCTGAAAATCGGTGATTTTTGTGAATATAAACACCAGTTAAGGCCTCACGTGGTTTGGTTTGGAGAAGCTGTTCCTATGTTTTCGAAAGCGGCTGAATTAACCGAACAGGCTGATATTTTGATCATTATTGGGACTTCAATGCAAGTCTATCCCGCCGCAGCGCTTGTGGATTTTGTAAAAGAAGGTACCCCCATCTATTTTATTGATCCAAATCCATCTATAAATTCTAGCCCGAATCTCACGATATTAAAAGAAAAAGCTTCTATTGGGGTTCCAAAATTGGTCAACCTATTGATGGATTGAAATTTCAATTAAAAAACAGTTCTTTCCGAATAATGCCTTGGCTTAATTCATTGATGAAAATTTGAATCAAAATAACCCGGGAACAGTCTTTTTAGCCTATGTTAAAGACTTATCTTTACCTATTCAATTTTAAACCAATAAAAATGACACCTCTTACTGCAATTTCACCAATAGACGGGAGATACCATCAAAAAACAAAAGATTTAATTATTTATTTTAGTGAAGAAGCGCTTATAAAATATCGCGTAAGAGTTGAAATTGAATATTTTATAGCCTTGTGCGAACTGCCTTTGCCTCAATTGGAATCTGTCAATCACAAAAATTTTTCAGAACTGAGGAATATCTATGAGAATTTTACAACTATTGATGCCGCTGCAATAAAAGAGATTGAAAAAATAACCAATCACGACGTAAAAGCTGTCGAATACTTCATAAAAGAAAAGTTTGAGGAACTGGAATTGAGCAAGTATAAGGAATTTATACATTTTGGACTTACATCCCAGGATATCAATAATACAGCCATTCCGCTAAGTTTGAAGGAGGCTGTAACAAACGTTTATTTGCCATTAATAGAAAAAATTCAAAATAAATTAGCCAATTTGAGCTTGGATTGGGGAAAAATTCCGCTTCTTGCAAGAACCCATGGCCAACCTGCATCTCCCACCCGTTTGGGAAAGGAAATAGAAGTGTTTTTCACCCGAATTGAAGCGCAGCTTGATCTTTTGAATGATATTCCATTCGCAGCGAAATTTGGTGGCGCTACCGGGAATTACAATGCGCATAAAGTAGCCTATCCGGGAGTAGACTGGAAGGAATTTGGTTCAAATTTTGTCCAAAATGTATTGGGCCTGCACCACTCATTCCCCACAACCCAAATTGAACATTACGATCATATGGCGGCCATTTTTGATACCCTGAAGCGTATTAATACAATAATGATAGATCTGGACCGGGATATGTGGACTTACATCTCCATGGAATATTTTAAACAGAGAATTACTGAGGGAGAAGTTGGATCTTCGGCGATGCCACATAAAGTTAACCCGATCGATTTTGAGAATAGCGAAGGGAATTTAGGAATGGCAAATGCTATTTTTGAGCATTTATCTGCAAAATTACCCTTAAGCCGTTTACAACGCGATCTAACCGATAGCACGGTTTTAAGAAATATCGGAGTGCCTATTGGTCATACCATGATCGCATTTCAATCTATCCTGAAAGGCTTGGACAAACTATTGCTCAACCAAGGAAAGATTGAACAGGATTTGGAAAACAATTGGGCTGTGGTTTCAGAGGCTATTCAAACCATCCTGAGACGGGAATCTTATCCAAACCCATATGAGGCTCTTAAAGGCTTGACCCGAACCAACGAGACTATTACAAAAGAAAGCATGGCCAATTTTATTGAAACCCTGAACGTGGCTGATGAGATAAAAAATGAATTAAAATCTATTACTCCTCAAAATTATACCGGGATATAAGATCATATATATATCAAAAGCAAACCCCTGAAATCTAGTGAAGATCTCGGGGGCTTTCTTTATAAAATTTAAGCTGTGTTCTAAGATGAATATGTCTTATATTTGTGTAAAACTATATAGATATGATACCTTCAGATTTTAGGGATTTTTTCGTTAATAGTCCAGCGACTATTCAACAGGAGATAGTGGCGTCGCTGCTGTCATTATC
>JBDNHN010000239.1:0-7763 GCA_041688725.1 Gillisia sp. | reverse complement strand
ATTATTAATTAAAAAAAACGATATTATGAATAAGAACCAGTTAGAAGGAAAGTGGAAACAAGTCAAAGGTAGTTTCAAGCAGAAATATGGAAAATTAGTCGATGATGACACCATTTTTAGTGAAGGAACATTTGACCAAGTGTTGGGAAGGTTACAGGAAAAAACCGGAAAGACGAAGGAAGAACTTCAAGAGGAAATTGAAAAGTGGTAATTAAAGAACGGAAAAACCGCTAATATAAATAAGGCTGATGGAATTTATTCCAACAGCCTTATTTTGTTAAATCTTATTTGAGTTTTTAAAAGCCCTGTCATCCTATAACACGTCGTCAGGGCTTTAACTTTTAAGGATATGGATAAGGTTTATCCTTTATTTTCTGCAACAAGTTCCTGGTTTCTAAAGACAAGGCTATTGTCAAACTCATCCAGGAGGATAATACTGTCTGTATGGACGTTTCCTGAAAGAATTTCTTTTGAGAGTTTGTTCAATACCTCCCGCTGTATCACCCTTTTTACAGGCCTTGCACCATATTGAGGGTCAAATCCTCGTTTTGCAAGATATTTAATGGCTTCATCGGTAGCATCCAGCACAATGCCTTGTTTGAAAAGCATTTTTTTGATCCCTTTGAGTTGAAGATTGACAATTTTGAGAATATCCTGTTGGGATAAGGGCGTAAACATAACAATATCATCTATCCTGTTAATAAACTCAGGCCTTACACTTTGTTTTAACAGGGCTAAAACTTCGGTTTTGGCAATTTCCATTGCAGTGTCGATATCCTTATTTTCATCAAATTTTTCCTGAATTATCTCTGACCCCATATTGGAGGTCATTATAATAATGGTGTTTTTGAAATCGGCCAGCCTCCCTTTATTATCAGTCAGCCTTCCTTCGTCCAGTACTTGTAATAGGATATTGAAAGTGTCAGGATGCGCTTTTTCGATCTCGTCCAATAAGATTACAGAATATGGTTTCCTTCTCACAGCTTCAGTTAATTGGCCGCCTTCTTCATATCCAATATATCCGGGAGGCGCTCCTACCAGTCGGCTTACCGAATGACGTTCCTGATATTCGCTCATATCTATCCTGGTCATAGATGATTCGTCATCAAATAAATATTCTGCAAGGGCTTTGGCCAATTCGGTTTTTCCTACCCCGGTTGTGCCAAGGAATAAAAAGGTTCCAATTGGTTTCTTTTGATCCTGTAATCCGGCACGGCTGCGTCTCACCGCATCGCTCACCGCCTCAATGGCCTCTTCCTGTCCCACAACGCGTTTGTGCAATTCTTCTTCCAGTTTAAGCAATTTTTCACGATCGCTTTGCAGCATTTTGGTAACCGGAACGCCTGTCCATTTGGCTACTACCTCGGCAATATCCTCATAAGTCACCTCTTCTTTAATCAAAGTTTTGCTGTCTTTATTTTCCTCAAGTTGCTTTTGCAGTTTTTCAAGGCGTTCCTGGGCTTCCTTAATTTTACCGTAGCGAATTTCTGCAACCTTTCCATAATCACCATCGCGTTCTGCCTTTTCAGCCTCCATTTTAAAATGTTCGATATCCGATTTTGCAGTTTGAATATTATCTATAACCTCTTTTTCATTTTTCCACCTTGCATTCAACTCATTGCGTTCTTCTTTTAAATTAGCCAGATCAACTTGCAAAGATTTCAGTCTGACTTCGTCATTTTCGCGTTTAATGGCTTCAATTTCAATTTCCAGTTGGGTGACTTTTCTGTCTAAGACATCTAGTTCTTCCGGTTTTGAATTGATTTCCATCCGCAGTTTTGAAGCGGCCTCATCTATCAGGTCGATCGCTTTATCGGGCAAAAACCGGTTGGTAATATAACGTTGGGATAATTCTACCGCGGCAATAATGGCTTCATCTTTAATTCGCACTTTATGGTGGGTCTCATATTTTTCCTTGATCCCGCGTAAAATTGTGATGGCACTCTCAGTATCAGGTTCATCTACGATTATCTTTTGAAAACGACGTTCCAGGGCTTTGTCTTTTTCAAAATATTTTTGATACTCATCTAAGGTGGTTGCTCCAATTGCCCTTAGGTCACCCCGGGCGAGCGCAGGTTTCAGGATGTTTGCGGCATCCATGGCACCTTGCCCGCCACCGGCTCCAACCAATGTATGGATCTCATCTATAAATAGCACAATATTGCCTTCACTGCCGGTAACTTCTTTTATCACTGCCTTTAAGCGTTCCTCAAATTCACCTTTGTATTTGGCACCGGCAATAAGCGCTCCCATATCCAGGGAGTAAATTTGTTTGTCCTTTAGATTTTCCGGGATGTCCCCGGAGATTATCCGGTGAGCCAATCCTTCGGCAATCGCGGTTTTTCCCACTCCCGGTTCCCCAACCAGCATTGGATTGTTTTTTGTCCTTCTGGTCAAAATTTGAAGCACCCGTCTTATTTCTTCATCGCGGCCAATAACGGGATCGAGTTTCCCTTCTTCGGCCATTTTGTTGAGGTTGATGGCGTATTTATTTAAAGAATTATAAGTCTCCTCGGCACTTTGGGAAGTGACACGGCCTCCTTTCCTCAATTCGTCAATAGCCGATCTCAGGCCTTTTTCTGTAGCACCCTGATCCTTTAAGATTTGGGCAACTTTACTGCTCGACTTGAATATTGCCAGGATTAAATGTTCTATTGAAACAAATTCATCGGTCATTTTTTTTGCGATTGTACCTGCTTCATTTAAAGTTTTTGAAGCCTCTCTGGATAACATGAGTTCGCCCCCGGTAACTTTTGGAAAACTCTCCATGGTTTTATCCAAAATCTGGGTAAAAAGATTGACGTTAATATTTAATTTCTTCAGAAGAAAGGGAGTCACATTTTCATCTACTAGGGTGATGGCTTTAAAAAGGTGCTCGTTTTCAATCTGTTGGTGGCCTAATTCCTGAGCGAATTGTTGTGCCTTTTGAACGGCCTCCTGTGCTTTTGTGGTAAAATTATTGAAATCCATAAGTCGAAATTTTAAATCCTATTTTAAAATAAGCAAAGCATATACCATCAGGATCAAGGAGCCCAAAATGACTGATTATATTATTCTTAACGGACAAAATGACGGTGTGATGCTATTCCATACTAAAGTTACCGAATTTCGCCAGTAATGCGATGGTTCTTATACATAATTTAATAATTTAAATATGGAATATTTTAATGTTGAAACCCTTACTTTTACAGACTAATAAATGATAACTAATCAGTTCATAAAATTTTGAGTGCCTAAGATGTCTAAAGTAATGGAGACTCCAATTTTATGGTTGGTATAAGACGGTAAAATTTTTTATTGTTCATGGAAACAGCTAATTTTCGATTAAACTTTGCTTTTTTGATTAATATTAGTCCACATTTATTTTTTCTTTTAACTCAGATTACTCCGGACTTTAGGCACTTTAAGTACTAATTAATAACAATAAATGATATGGGATTTTTTGATAAAATATTTAACAGTGAAAAAAACACGAATAAAGCTGAAATAAAAACAGTACCATGGATTCAACTTACCGAGATGGAAACTCTGGATGAAATAGCTGAAATATCCAAAAAACAAACGGTAGCCATCCTGAAACATTCCACCAGCTGCGGAATTAGCCGTATGGTTTTGCGGCAATTTGAGCAATCTTATGACCTAAAAGAGGAGCAGATAAAATTGTATTTTCTGGATTTGATAGCTTACAGGGATATTTCAAATAAAATTGCATCCAGGTTTAATGTACCTCATCAGAGCCCGCAACTCCTTGTGATTAAAGACGGGGAGGTTGTTTTTGATGCTTCTCACAGCAGCATTCAGTCTGAAAAACTTATTGAATTTGTAGAATAACAAATAAGCCATTAATTCAATAGTATTATTGAATTAATGGCTTATTTGTTATTAATGAATACGTTCTTTATTTTTTCTTGGGTTCAAAGACCGGAAGCAGTTTCGTTCTCACTTCTCCAAAACCGATCCTGCGATCTTTATCCTCACAGTAACCCCGCATAATTACAGTATCGTTATCCTCAATGAATTTGCGTTCACTTCCATCGTTTAGTTTTATTGGTTTTTCACCTTTCCAGGAAAGTTCAAGCATAGAACCGTAGGAATCTGGGGTAGGGCCGGAAATAGTTCCGGAACCCATCATATCTCCTGAGTTTACCGGACATCCGTTCACAGTATGATGTGCCAGTTGCTGGCTCATATTCCAATACATATATTTAAAATTGGATTTTGAAACCGTGGTTTCTTCGCTATTTTCCGGTTGTAGCGCAACTTCCAGTTTTATATCAAAACCTTTCTTTCCTTTAGACTGAAGATAGGATAGCAGTTCTTTTTCAGGTTTTGGTCCTGTTGTTCTGAAGGGCTCTAAAGCATCAAGCGTAACAATCCATGGGGAAACAGAAGATGCAAAGTTTTTTGCCAAAAACGGTCCGAGTGGAACATATTCCCATGTTTGGATATCCCTCGCACTCCAGTCGTTGAACAGCACCATTCCAAAAATATAATCTTCCGCTTCTTCAATAGGGATTGGTTCTCCCAATACATTAGCATCTGTTGTGATAAATGCCATTTCCAACTCAAAATCAACCAGTTTAGAAGGGGCTAAAACAGGTTGACTTGCGCCTTTTGGCAAGATTTGACCTTGCGGACGGTGAACAGGAATACCAGTTGGGATGATGGAAGAACTCCTTCCATGATACCCCACAGGCAGGTGCAGCCAGTTAGGCAAAAGTGCATGTTCCGGATCCCGGAACATGGTCCCAACATTAGTGGCGTGTTCTTTACTCGAGTAGAAATCGGTATAATCGCCAACCAGAACGGGTAATTGCATTTCGATTTCATCTAAGGTAAAGAGCACTGTATTTCGGTGATCCTTATTTTTCTTCAATTTAGAATTTTCAGCATCAAAAATATCAGCAATCCGGTTTCTAACCAATCGCCAGGTTTTTTTTCCGTCAGAAATAAAATCATTTAAAGTATCCTGTAAAAAAATATCATCGGTTAATGGGATTTCTTCAAAATAACCTAACTGGTGCAATGCACCCAAATCAATAGCATAATCGCCAATCCGAGTTCCTATTGTGATAACATCATCCCTGGTCAAAAATACTCCGAAAGGGATATTTTGAATAGGGAAATCGGTATCCTTAGGTGTGTCCAACCACGTTTTTCTTTTTGGATCATTTGCTGTAATAGACATATATTTTTAAGTTTTATTCTTTAATGAGATTTTTCAAATGTATTATTTTCCAGCAATTAACCGGCAGAAATTATTACTTTTGAGGAAAATTTAACGTAAAAAATTAATATGCAAAGAGATACGCAGATTTTTGATTTGATAAAAGAAGAAAAAAACCGTCAAATTAACGGTTTGGAATTAATTGCAAGTGAGAATTTTGTGAGCGAACAGGTGCTGGAAGCTGCCGGATCTGTACTCACCAATAAGTATGCTGAAGGCTATCCCGGAAAACGTTATTATGGTGGTTGCGAAGTGGTAGACCAGGTAGAAAACCTCGCTATTGATCGTTTGAAGGAACTTTTTAATGCCGAATATGCCAATGTACAACCACATTCCGGCTCTCAGGCTAATACCGCTGTTTTTCACGCCTGCCTGAATCCGGGTGATAAATTTTTAGGATTTGATCTTTCTCACGGCGGGCATTTAACCCATGGCTCTCCTGTAAATTTTTCAGGAAGATTATATAATCCGGTATTTTACGGAGTAGTGGAGGAAACCGGGTTGATAGATTATGATGCAATGGCTGAAATTGCCAAAAAAGAAAAACCTAAAATGATAATTGCAGGAGCATCAGCTTATTCCAGGGGAATGGATTTTGAAAAATTCAGGGAAATAGCAGACAGCGTTGGCGCGATCTTGTTTGCCGATATCGCTCATCCTGCAGGACTGATCGCTAAAGGACTGCTAAGTGATCCTTTGCCTCATTGCCATGTAGTGACAACCACAACCCATAAAACCTTGCGTGGACCACGAGGAGGAGTTATTATGATGGGAGAGGATTTTGAAAATCCTTTCGGACTAAAACTGAAAAACGGCAATCTTAAAAAAATGTCTTCATTGCTGGATAGCGGTGTTTTTCCTGGAAATCAAGGCGGCCCGTTAGAGCACATAATTGCTGCCAAGGCGGTTGCTTTTGGTGAAGCACTTACCGATGAATTTTTATATTACACCGTACAGGTGAAGAAAAACGCAAAAGCTTTGGCTAAGGCATTTATGGATAAAGATTACCACGTAATTTCCGGGGGAACAGATAACCATATGATGTTGATCGACCTTCGAAATAAAAACATCAATGGAAAACAAGCCGAAGAAGCATTGGTAAAAGCCGAGATCACAGTCAATAAAAATATGGTACCCTTTGATGATAAATCTCCGTTTGTGACTTCAGGGATCCGGATCGGAACCCCCGCGGTTACAACGCGTGGACTCAAAGAAAACGATATGGCCAAAATTGTAGATCTAATAAACAGGGTTATCACCAATTTTGAGGATGAAGCTAAAATCAAAGAAGTAAAAGCCGAAGTGTTTGAATTGATGCAGGGAAGACCACTTTTCAATTAATCTTTTCATAATTTGATATTTTTACACAAAAAAACCGCCTTAGTGCGGTTTTTTTAGTTCATTTAAAATTTAGCCGGTTGAATAATTTTATAAGTTTATGTAGCTTTACCGTCCTTGTAATTGAAATTAATTGGGGGCAACGGTGGATAACCTGAAATTATAAATACAAGACTGGAAAGGGAATAAAAGTTAAAATTAAAGGAATTAAAATCATTCTGATAAATTTCGTGATCAGAAGGTTTATCTCCCAAATTGGAATTGAAAGGATCAAGTTAATATCATTAATCTAAAAATATAAGTTTTGACAACAAATAAAATAAAACTCACCGAAAAATTGGAGGTATCCAGAATAGTCCATGGGCATTGGAGATTAAACGACTGGCAAATTTCAAACCTGGAATTATTAAAACTAACCCAAGAGGCAATTGAACTTGGAGTCACCACTTTCGACCACGCAGATATTTACGGGAATTACAATTGCGAAAAACTATTTGGAGATGCCCTTTATTTGAAACCGGGGCTTCGAAAAGATATACAGATCATTTCCAAATGCGGTATTAAACTGGTCTCGGATAAGTTCCCCGAAAGAAAGTTGAAATGCTATGATTATAGCGCTGAGTATATAATTTCTTCGGTTGAGAATTCCTTGTCAAATTTCAGAACAGATTATGTCGATTTGCTTTTGCTTCACCGGCCTTCCCCGTTTTTTAATCCCGAAGAAGTGGCTAAAGCATTTTCGCATCTTAAACAAAGCGGTAAAGTGTTACATTTTGGAGTTTCAAATTTTAATTCCCGGCAGTTTGAAATGTTGAATTCCTATGTAGATGAAAAACTGGTAACCAACCAGGTGGAAATTTCCCCGTTTTGCCTCGAGCATTTTGAGAATGGAAACATCGATTTTTTCCTTAAGGAAAAGATCAAACCTATGGCCTGGTCGCCTATGGCCGGTGGAAATATATTAAACCCAAGCGGAGAAAAAGGACAAAGAGTATTAAAAGCCCTTATGGAAGTTGCGGGAGAGCTGAATGATGAATCGGTTGATAAAATTATTTATGCCTGGATCTTAAAACACCCTGCCAACATACTTCCAATAGTGGGGACCGGAAAAATTTCACGGATAAAGAATGCTGTAGAAGCCCTGGATATAGATATGACTTTGGAACAATGGTTCAAAATATACATAGCCGCAAAAGGT
>JBDNHN010000238.1:0-4280 GCA_041688725.1 Gillisia sp. | reverse complement strand
TTCCAGTAGTTCTATATCCCTGAAAACATCTTCTTTGGTATCTAAAATAACTCTGAACCGGTAAACCATAACATTAAATTTTTGGGGTCAAAGATAGTTTTTTATAAAAAATTTAGCATCATTATCTGCTAAATCTATGCACGGAAAAAGTCATTGCCGCAAGAAGGAAAAATGCACCCACCTGATGCAAAATGCCCAACCAAAGCGGAACAGCCAACAACAGCGTAAATACGCCCAATGCAAACTGAAACACAACTAAAATGATCAGTGCGTTGATACCGTATTGCTGAGAAGTTGTGCGCGTTAAATTTTTTGCCTTGAACCAAATAAAAGCGATAAGGCCAACTACAAGATATGCCAAAGTGCGATGCACAAATTGTACGCCGCTTTTTCCTTCAACAAAGTTTCTCCAAATCGGACTTTGTTCAATATATACGGTTTGATGAATGAGTTTTCCTTCACTCATCATGGGCCAGAAATTGTGGATTAATCCTGCATTCAATCCTGCCACAAAAGCTCCCCAAACAATTTGAATAAGCAAAACGATCAATGTAAACCGCAACAGGTTTCTAAATTTGAAATTGTTAATTTTCTTTTTAGGATAGATCAGGTTTAATGCCACCCAAAATGTAAAAGCAAAAGTGATAAATGCGGTGGTAAGGTGTGCGGCCAGTCTGTAATGACTTACATCCGGTCTGTCTATCAACCCGCTTTTTACCATATACCAACCTAAAAATCCCTGAAAACCTCCTAAAATCAGAAGAACATAAGAGTTTTTTAAGGTCTCTTTGGTGAGTTTTTTCCTGATCAGGAAATAAACGAACGGAATGATAAAAACCACTCCCAATAGTCTTCCAAGCAATCGGTGGAACCATTCCCAAAAATAGATGGACTGGTAATCCTGGAGGCTAAAGTCGTGATGAATGTTTATTTTTTGATATTCGGGATATTTCTTATACTCTTCAAAAGCAGTTTCCCAGGCGGTTTCATTTAATGGCGGAAGTATTTCTGTCACCAGATGCCAGTCGGTCATGGAAAGCCCGGAATTTGTAAGCCGCGTGATCCCGCCAACAAGAACCATAATAAACACGAGAAAACAACCGGTAAAAAGCCAAATTATAACGGATTTTTGTCCTTTGATCATATCAATTATTTTAAAAGACTTTATTCGGAGGGCTGTAATCCCAAATCTTTTCCTTTTTTCAGCATAAAATCCTTTGCCGCCTCATATTCATTAGGGATTAATCCTTCCAAAATAGCCTCTTTGATCGCCGATTTAATTATTCCAATTTCTTTTGAAGGTTTTAGGTTAAAGATTTCCATAATCTCTTCGCCGGTAACCGGGGGCTGAAAATTTCGAATATGATCTCTCTCCTCAACTTCCTTTATTTTTTCACGGACTTTTTGAAAATTGTTGTGGTATTTCTTAAAGCGTTTAGGGTTTTTGGTAGTTATATCGGCTTCACATAAGGTCATTAGACCTTCAATATAATCACCGGCATCAAAAATCAATCTTCTCACAGCGGAATCTGTTACAATTTCGTCTGCAATTACAATTGGTCGGGAACTCATCAATACCAATTTCTGGACGTATTTCATCTTTTCATTTAAAGGAAGGTGCATTTCCTTGAACAGTTTATACACCATTTTTGCACCTGTGAATTCGTGCCCATGAAAAGTCCATCCTACCTTATCGTCAAATCTTTTTGTGGGGGCTTTTCCTATATCGTGTAACAAGGCAGCCCAGCGCAACCATAAATCGTCCGTATTTTTTGAAATATTATCTACAACTTCCAGTGTATGCCAGAAATTGTCTTTATGCTTTTGCCCATCAACTTCTTCTATTCCTTCCAGTGCAGTTAATTGGGGCAATATTAGATGAAGCAAACCTGTACGGTGCAAAAGCGCAAATCCTACAGAAGGTTTTTCTGAAAGCAGGATTTTATTGAGTTCGTCTACAATGCGTTCCCTGGAAATTATCTTAATTCTATCCTTATTCCTGTTGATGGCTTCCAGGGATTCGGTTTCAATCTTAAATCCCAATTGGGTCGCAAACCTTATGGCCCGAAGCATTCGCAAAGGATCATCAGAATAGGTGATATCAGGACCTAAAGGGGTTTTTATTAATTGGTTTTTCAGATCTTTAAGACCGTTGAATGGATCAACTAATTCCCCGTAATTGTCCTTGTTGAGTCTCAAAGCCAAGGCATTTATGGTAAAATCCCGCCTGTTTTGATCGTCTTCCAGAGTGCCATCTTCAACAACCGGGTTGCGGCTATCCTGGCTGTAGCTTTCCGTCCTCGCACCAACAAATTCAATTTCCAAATTATCGGCCCTTAACATAGCGGTGCCATAATTTTTGAAAATCTGAACTTTGGGTTTATGGGGAAGTATTTCTGAAACCTTTTTAGCCAGTTCAATTCCACTGCCAACAGTGACAATATCAATGTCTTTTGGTTCTCCGCGTTGAAGTAAATGGTCCCTTACAAAACCTCCAATTACGTAACTTTCCAGGTTTAGTTCTTCCGAAGCCTGAGAGATTATTTTAAAAATTTTATGATTGAGTGCCTTACTGTAATTTTTGTTTTTATGCATATCTTATTCCCGTATCACTTTCACGCTCCTGTCGTTGCCAATTTTTATAATTGAAGAAGGTTTTTCCATTTTTTTAGAATGATGCAAATTTACTATATAGTCTACACCTTTTATAATTTCAGGGCTTATTTCAGCAAAAGATTTTGGGCTGGGTTGCCCACTGATATTTGCTGAAGTAGATACTAGGGCTTTTCTGAATTTATAGATCAGTTGTTCACAGAATTTCTCTTTTATAACTCTTATGGCGAGGGTTTCATCTGGAGCAACCAGGTTATTCGCCACCTTAAGAGGTTTGTCGTAAATAATGGTGGTTGGTTTATCTGAATAATCAATTATCATATATGCCGTATCCGGAACTTTATCAACATATTGTTCCAGCATCTTGACACTATTCACCAAGACGATCATCGCCTGACTTTCATGGCGCTTTTTTAAAGCGTATACTCTTTCTACCGCGGCAGCATTGGTTGCGTCACAACCTATTCCCCAAATAGTATCTGTGGGATATAATATAATGCCTCCCTTTTTTAATACTTCCAGGGTCCTCTCGGTTTCATCCTTAAAATCTTCCATTTAAAACGTTTTTATATTGAACTAAAGTTTTTTGTGCCATCATTCCTGCAGTAAAACTTTGGTGCAGCTTTACTTTTGAAAGGCTGGTAAATTGCCTGCGCAATTCTGAATTTTTTTGCAAAGTTACAATATGCTCAGCCAATTGCATAAAATCAAAGGCCGGAGCCAAAAGACCGTTTGTTGCGTGTTGAATCACTTCAGAAATTCCGCCGACATCGGTACTAATTACCGGTATTTCATGATAAAAAGATTCATAAATAAATTGTGGAACGCCTTCACTTTCAGAAGTTATCAGCGAAATATCAAATTGGGGAATAAAATTGGACGCCTGTGGGATTTGATCCAAAAAACTGATATGATCTTGCAAGTTAAGGCGTTCAACTTCCAGCAGTAGGTTTTTTGTGAGATTGGAATACGAACCGATCTGTACAAAATGAAGGTTTTTTCTGCCCTGATTATTTATAAGTTCATTTGCGACCAAAATAAAAGTTTCCAGATTTTTTGGCCAGATATGATTGGCGATATTCCCAATAATGCTTATGTTATTATCCAGTTTTAATCTGTCCCGCAAGCTGAATGTTGTTTGAGTGCTTTTGTCCTTAATGCCGGTTCCGTGGTAAATACAAACCAACTTTTCCGTATTACGGATACTGTGGGCCGTTATTTCTTTTGTGGCTTGTGACACACATAAGATCCGTTTAATTTTAGGGTAGTTATATTTATAGAGCGTTTGTTTGCGCAGTCTTATTGGAAAAGATGTTTTTTTGCTGAAGATAAACGGAGGAAGATCAAATAGACGATCTCCCATAATACAAAGCGCAAGTGCGGTGCTGTCGTGAATATGGATCAAATCGATTTTTTCCCTTTTACACACCCGGATAAGCTGTAAAAAATACCGAGGATCCATTTTAAAACGCAGTTTAGCAGGGATCACCTGGATATTTGTCAATTTTAGCCTTTGCTGAAATGCCCCGTTTTCAATGCAAAATATGCTGTTGTTTACTTCTGGAGCAATGGATTGCAATTCTTTACAAAGATTTTCTATATGGTTTTCACCACCACCCCAATTTTTAACCGCAGAAAGATGGAGGATGTTCATTTTAAAAAAGTTC
>JBDNHN010000237.1:0-4877 GCA_041688725.1 Gillisia sp. | reverse complement strand
TGTTCTACTACCAAAACAATTGAAGTTACCCAGCCAGCCATACTTACAATGCAAGCCGCGACTTTTACTCCGGTAAGCTGTAGAGGCCAGAATGATGGTTCTCTTACTGCTGGTGCTGTTACAGGAGGAAATACCAATTATGAATATTCTTTAGATGGCGCTATATTTCAAACTTCTAATGCCTTTAACAATCTTTTTGCCGGATTATATACCATAAGAGTACGGGACAATAAAGGTTGTATTACTTCAAACCAAATTACCGTAACAGAGCCTGATGAATTGATTATGGCAACTCCCACCCCAACTGAGGTTGGTTGTTTTGGTGGATCTGACGGAACTTTGACCGCCGGAGTGGTAACTGGAGGAAATGGAACTTACCAGTATTCACTGGATAATGCAAATTTCAATTCGTCACCTCTTTTTACGGGTTTAACTAAAGGCACCTATACAATTTTTGTCAAAGATGAAAAAAATTGTTCATTACAGGTTTCGGCAACAATTACCGAACCTGATGTATTGATCGCAACAGTTTCAAAAACAGATGTTACTTGTTTTGACAAAAGTGATGGAAAAATAAGTATAACTAGTCCAACAGGAGGTCATTCAAATTATGAATACAGCATAAACGGAACAACCTGGCAAACTCAACCGACATTTGAAAATTTGAGTAATGGGACTTTTCAGGTATACATGAGGGATGCGAATTATCCAAACTGCAGTGTTACATTGAAGGATAATTTCATAATTAATCAACCATCTGCCGCATTATCCGCAACTGTTTCCACCACAAGAACCACCACTTACGGAACTTTCACAGGCACTGCCACTGCTAATGCTACTGGTGGAACATCTCCATATACTTATGAGTGGAGAAAAGTCAATGGAACAGCCGTTTTACAAACTACCAAAACTGCAACCAATCTTGCTTCAGGAAATTATACCCTAACCGTAAAAGATGTTAATGAATGTCCATTTGAAAAAGAATTCACTGTAATAGACGCTATTGAGGGTTATATTGTTTCAAGAAGTATTTGTGAAAGTGACGAGGGAGCCTCTGATATGAGGACATCCTATTTTGAAGTTGAGAATCGTACTGCGGTAGGAGGAGTAGCACCCTATACTTACGCCTGGAATTTTGGCCCGGATGCCGATATACCTATTGAACGATCGGGGATTGGAGAACATAGAGTAACATATTCTTCTACCGGAAATAAAACTATTATCTTAACAATATCTGATTCTACTGGGGAACAACTTTCCGTATCTCAATCCTTATATGTGGGAAAATGCTATGAGCCATGTGGAAAATCTGAAAACATTGTCTTTGACCCCGACAACTTTTATATAGGAGATAGTAATGGGGTAGCCATAGACCTGCTTACTAATTGTAATGACACTCAGGATAAATATATTTATTTAAAGGTAGACAAGAGTGCCAATGCTTATAACCCTTATATTGAGTTGGCTTATCTCATTCGCAATGAAATTAATGAAACATCAATCCCCTATTTTGTTGATGGTTGCCGGGATGGAGATGATATAGATGATGACCCCAATGACAATAAATCTAACAAAATTGGAGAGTACATTCGATTTACCATTAATCCTATAGTGTTTGTATGCGGAGACAACTTAGTTATCGATAACTTTTACATTACCTGGACGAATGTATCCAAAAAGGCTTGTGGACAAAACAACAATGCTTTTTGTTACTCTATAGATGATCCCATAATAATACCTACACCTTTAGCAGCTGAAGCTACTCCTAATGAAATTTTATGTAAAGGGGATAATTCAGGTATTATTAATGTGAAAGTTTCGGGAGGATTTGCACCTTACAGTTATTCTTTAACTAATGGTTCAAATTATCAAAACAAAAGTCAGTTTATCAATCTTCTGGCGGGCAACTATACCATTTACGTAAAAGATTCAAGAGGAAATACTACTCAGGTTTCTGCAAGCATCATTGAACCTGACCAAAAAGTAACAGCAACTACTTCATCAAATGAACCGCTTTGTTATGGAGAAACAGGAACTGCTACTGTTTCTGCATTCGGGGGAACTCCACCTTATCAATACTTATGGAATAATTCACAAACAGACACCACAGCAACAGGTTTAACTGCAGGAAGTTACACCGTGACCGTAATAGATGCCAATGGCTGCCAGACAATTGAAACTGTTATTCTTTCTCAACCTGAAGAACTTACGCTTGCCCAAACAGGTCCAAATCAATCTTTAAACTGCGGATTCAGTTCCACAATCCTGGAAGCCAATACCCCTGATGTTGGTTCGGGAAAATGGACTATAGAGTCCGGAACCGGGGGAACAATTACAAGCCCACTAGACCGGAATTCAGAATTTAAAGGTGCTCCCGGAACTTACACTTTGCGTTGGACCATTTCAGATGTTGCCGGTAATTGTTCCAATTATGATGAAACGTCTGTAACTTTTTCACAAGATTGCAGCACCCTCGATTTTGACGGAATTAATGATCATATAACGCTGGAAGATAATTATGGATTAAGTTCCGGGTCTTATAGCATAGAAGCCTGGGTTAAATTGAATTCTATTACAGGGATTAAAACGGTATTATCCAAAAGAAATGCCACAAATTTAAGTGCTGGCGGATTTGATCTTATTATCAATAATGGTGCTCCTACTTTTAGATGGAATGGGAAGTCTATTTCAACTTCAAGTAAACTTACAACCGAAAGATGGTATCACCTGGCAGTGACATTCTCTAATTCTACAATTTCATTTTATGTTGATGGAATTCTAATGGGGACGAATGCTTCAGCCGGAAATCCACTAAATATCACTGATCCGTTTTTGATTGGAGCAATTCACAATGCAGACACACCATCTATTCCTAGGGATTATTTCCATGGCTGGATCGAGGAAGTGAGGATATGGAAAACAGCTCTCACTGCGGAACAACTTCATTTTATGATGAATCAACGCCTAATCGTTGGCAATTCCCCGGTTAGAGGAACAATTTTACCCTTAGACGTTCCGGGTAATCTTGACTGGGATAATCTCTCAGGATATTATCAATTGATTGCAAATGAAATACCTGTTGTGGGTTATACCCCGGATAAATCATCAATTAAAATTGACGGACTACTGAAAAACATAGAAACTACGCAGCAAAATACCGCTCCACTTCCTTACATTTCTGCACAGGATTTAACCTGGGCTAATAAACAAACCTGGCTACGGCCGGATGTATGGGATTACCCTAATAGCAAAGGAATCAATGGAACTTTTATCGACTGGAATATCGCTCAAATTTCAAACGAAATACCTTCAGGGGCAAAAGATATTACACTTTTGGGGCTTCTGTCAGAATCAAATCAGTTAAGCATTTTAAATCCCAATGAAACCGCCAACGAAAAAAATAGCGGCCAGGGACTTACAATTACCCATTATTTAAAATTAAATGGAAGCATCAAGCTTTTCGGTGAATCCCAACTTATACAACCACAAGGAAGTATTTTAGATGAATCTAGCTCAGGATATATTGAGCGCGACCAGCAGGGAACCGCAAATAGTTATAATTACAATTACTGGTCATCCCCTGTATCGCTTCAGGGAGCTGCAACCAATTCCACATATACTATTGGCAGTGTAATGTTGGATGGTACAGATACAGCTAATCCTTTGGGTTTAAGTTTTGGAGGATGGCATGAGTATGCTGACGGTGCCTATGCTACGCCCCGAAAGATCAGCAATTACTGGTTATATAAATTCAGGGGTACCTCAAATGTATATAGCGAATGGAAACATATAGGAAGCACTGGGATCTTGAATGCGGGTGAAGGATATACCATGAAAGGAACCTCCGGAAGTGCCGCAATTTCAGATCCTCAAAATTACGTTTTCAAAGGGAAACCAAATAACGGTATCATACTGCTAAACATAGGAAAAGATCAAAATTATCTCTTAGGAAATCCTTATCCTTCCTCCATAGATGCCAATAAATTCATTTTGGATAATTTAAATTCTGCCAATGTAAGCGGTGCTACCAATAACAAAAATGTTTTTAATGGCGCGCTTTATTTCTGGGATCATTTTGCAGGAAAAAGCCACATTTTACTGGAATATGTAGGAGGTTATGCCACCAGAAACCTTACCGGGGGTGTGCCGGCAGCTTCCACAGATGAGAGAATTAATGCTAACGATGCTAAAGGAACTAAGGTTCCCGGTCAGTTTATTCCTGTGGCGCAAGGATTTTTTATAAATTCCGTTTTAGATCCGAATCTTTCCGGAAATTTCACGGTAGATGGCGGGGATGTTATTTTCCAGAACAGTCAGCGTGCTTTTGTAAAAGAAACAAACTCCGTGAATTCCCAGTTTTTAAGACCTGAAAACAATTCTCAAAAAGATAAACAAGAGGATACTCGGGCTAAAATAAGACTTGATTTTAGATCTCCTATGGGGTATAACCGGCAAATTCTGGTGGGTGTAGATTCCAATACTACAAATGGTTTTGACCTTGGATACGATGCGGCATTAAACGAAAATAATCCGGAGGATATGTTCTGGCTGATTAATGGAAATGAATTTGTGATCCAGGGGGTTCCAAATTTTGAACTGGATCAGGTATTGTCCTTGGGAGTTAAATTAAAAGAAGAAGGAGATTTTTCGATCAAGATCAATAAGCTGGAAAACGCGGCAGAAGATGTAAATATTTACCTGAAAGATCTTCAGGACAGCACTTATTTCGACTTGAGAAAAGGCGATTATTCTATGAGTTTGGATCCGGGTAATTATAATGAACGTTTTCAGATTGTATTTCAAAAAGAAAAAATTTCTAAAGAAGAACCAGATCTCGACGAAGAAACTGAGGAGGAAATAGACGAAGAAACTGAGGA
>JBDNHN010000236.1:0-5672 GCA_041688725.1 Gillisia sp. | reverse complement strand
GCACTGGTGTCAAACTCAAATAACAGTTCATCGGTAAATACAAGATTGTGAATGGCCACACTGCAGCTTACATCCAATCCTTTCTTTTTAGCATCCCTGATAAGTCCTACCGAATTTTCAGTAGAAATAGTGGGAATATGCAATTTTCCGCCGGTGTATTCCAAAATGGCGAGATCCCGGGTAATTTGAAGTTCTTCTGCCAGGGCAGGAATCCCCATCAAACCTAAACGCGTGCTATTGGATTCCTCATGTACCAATCCTTTTCCTGAAATTAAATTATCCTGTGGAAAGGATTGTACCAAACCTCCAAAATTTTGTACATACAGAAGTGCCAATTTCAATAAATTCGGGTGCATCACTCCGCGTTTGTAATCGCCAAAAGAAATAGCTCCACCCTGGTGCATATCGAAAATTTCCGCCAGATCTTTTCCTTCAGATTTTCGGGTTAAAGCGCCTATTGGGAACAATTCCACAGGCTGGCTCTTTGCTTTGGATTGCACTGAAGTTATCGCTCCGTTGTCATCTATAACTGGATTGGTATTGGGATTCAGGGCAATTTGTGTAAATCCACTGGAGGCTGCGGTCTTTAATCCATTGGAAATGGTTTCCCGTTCTTCGAATCCCGGTTCGCCAAAACAAACACTGCTGTCAAACCAGCCCGGGGAAACGTGGAGATCCTTAAGATTGATCTCTCTGTCTAAACCGGAAATTTTAAGTGAGGTTCCTATTTTATCGATTTTTCCTCCATTGATAAAAATATCCATCGTTTTTTGATGGTAGCCAGAATTTGGATCTATTATTTTGGCCGATTTGAGAAGTACCTTCATTTAAAATATTTTATGAGTAGTGTTTCAATAATTAAAAAGAGCAATGCAAAAGTAACAAACCATTTCCAAAAAGTACCGACTTCTTTTTTAAAACCGGCCGAGTTAAAAAATTCAGGAAGGTCTTTAATAATCTCGATGTTTTCAGCGTTTTTAATCTCCTGATAAAGCATCCTGCTTTCCACTCTGTCAACATTAAAACTTATGCCGGAAACCAATTGTTCTTTATTATTTATGTTGAAATTTCCCGGTTTATTGGGGAGTTCATCAATAATGATCTCAACCTTATTTGAAAATCGTTTTTGTTGCGGAATAAAACTGGAGGTTTCAGAACTGATCTGTAAAATTTGATCGCCCTGAATTTCTATGGGTACCTCGATTTTGTTAATTTTCCCCGGATAATAGTATAATTGTGGTGGCCTGATCGCCGATGCTCCTATGTTGTAAAAAGTTGGGACTACCAATGGAGATTGGGTGAAATTGGTGTTTCTTTGATTTAGTGGAGCGTTAAAAAAGTAATTTCCGTCAAACTCAAATAAAAACGCTTTCCCATCCTGAAAAGACAAAATAGGTGTGTTTCCCGATTTCAGATGGAATGAGACCTGGACTTTGGGATAATCAAAATTGCGAATTTGTTCTTCAAAAACCCCAGTATATAATGGATGATCAAAAGAAATCCCGGTGACTAATTTTTCCTGTTCCAGTTTGTTCTCAAAACCGCTAACTCCTAATTTTCGCATAAATAACCGGTAATTTTCATCGGTATCTTCAGCAGATGGAATTACGATGAAAACCGCATTTTCTTCATGTTTTTTCTGAAGCGTGCTTAAAAGGGAACTGGATAATTCTGCGACTTCATTTAAAACTACAACATGGGAAGCAGCAAGCTTGTTGTAATCTATGGCGTTTACAGGCATTGACCGGTATTCAAATTCAGGAGAGGTAAAAATCCGATTTAAAAACCCGACTTCTGCGTTATTAATGCTGCTTATTATTATTGGATCTGCTTCATTAATCGTAAAAAACAAGCTGTTGTCAAATTGAAGTCCGTTATCTTCAATTTTGATCAAACCATTCAATACGGGTGTGTTATCCATTGGAAATTCGAGATGCTGAAGTTTTTTTTCTGAAAAATCGACACTGGTTTTTCCTATCAAATTATCTCCATTGTAAAGGGACACCGACGTGTTTTTAGGTTGTTTTCCGCTATAACTGAGTTGGACATTTAAAATCCGGGCATCAATGGTTTTACCTGTAATAAAAGCGGAGTCCAGTTGAATGTTTTCCAGACGCTCGGGACGCTGGGCAAGTGGATATAAGCTTATCCCCTGAGAATTAAATGTCAATGGAAATTTGAATTTCTCCTGAAAATCTGAGATCAGCAGCAGTTTTTTATGCGTGGTGGAATCCTTCGAAAAGGTGTTTTTTGCCTTTAATAATATCGTTTCAAAATTGAGTTGAGAAACTGAATAGCCTATATTCTGCAGGTCGCTTTTATCTGCATTTTTATATTCATCAGTATTGGTGAACAAATTGAAATCCCAATCATCAGGAAGATTTTCTAACAAATTCTGAATACTGCGCTCCAACAATCTGCCGCGTTGTCCGATGGCTTGCATGCTATAAGAATTATCCAAATAGATCAGGGTTTCTATATTTTCCTCTTCAGGATCCTCTGAGGGAAAGTAAGGCTGGGCAAAAGCAAATATAATGGAGGTTAAAATCAATAATCGGGTAGTGAGTACCAGCCATTTTTTAAGGCGTGAACTTTTTCGGGTTTGATGGGAAAGTTTTTTTAAAAATTTAACGTTAGTAAAATTCTCCCGTTCAAATTTGCGAAGCTGAAATAAATGGATAATTACAGGAATAATCAATAAGAAGAGGGCGTATAGTACTTCGGGCTGATTAAACTGCATGGTTTAATAGAATGTTTCTCAAATATATAAAAACCTCATTAAACACAATGGTTTCAGGTGAGTTAAAGTCGTTTTATATTAAATTTAAAATTGCTGCCTATTCCCGGGGTAGATTCTGCTCTAATATCCCCGCCCATACTGTCTACCAGTTTTTTTACCGTGGCAAGCCCAATTCCGCTTCCTTGATTTCCCTCCCTGTCCGTGGCTTCCAGAGTTTTAAAAAGCTCAAATATTTTTGAAGAATCCTCTTCCAAAAATCCTTCACCATTATCTAATACTTCAAATTGGTAAAAATTTTCTGTTTCTTTTAACCTGATATCAATTTTTCGTATTTTTTTCTTGTTATACTTCAGGCCGTTGCTGATTAAATTTAAAAATACCTGGGTCAACGCGACTTTGTTTACTTTGTGAAGCATCGCTGTATTAGGATAATTGATCTCTATATCATCCGAAACTTCATATAATTGCGCAATTCCTTTTAAAATTTTATTTAAATCAACATTTTCAGAACCTTTTCCCAGAATATGGTCGCTTCGGTAAAAACTTAAAATTCCATCTACATAATTCCGAAGAGAATAAGAAGATTCAACAAGATAGTCGAGGTATTGATTTGTTTCGGCATCAAATTTATCCTTGTTTTCTTCTTTTAAGAGCTCGGTGAGAGAAATAATATTCGCCAACGGAGATTTAATATCATGGGATACCAAACTGGTAAACTTTTCAAGTTCCCGGTATTTATGCTTTAATTTTGCCTGAACTTGTTGAAATTTTAAATTTTGCTTTCTAAATTCAAACAATAGTTCAATTTGGTTGGCAAGCGCATGAAGGGCTTTTATATGAAAATCTTCCAGGCTGCGTTCTTTGGTGTCCAAAATATTCAATATGGCAATGGAATAACCTTGTGAATTTTTGATTGGCAACCCCGTATAAAATTCAAAATCTTTGATGAATTCTTTTTTTGAATTATCAAAAATATCAGGATGCTCAGTATAATTTATACTGTAAATATCTTTTCCGGAATTTAAAACGGCTTGAGCAAAACCAGTATCCCTATTAATTTCTTCAATATTAATTCCATAGCCGGATTTAAGCCAAACCCGGTTTCTATCCAGTATGCTTAAAAAGGCTACCGGGACTTTACAAATACAGGCGGTGAGAAAAGTGAGTTGGTCGTAATCTTTATCGGGAATAGAATTGGTGAAATTATAATCTTTGAGGATGGTTCCTCTTTTTTCTTTACCCAAAAGTGATTTGCGTTCCATATACAGTGAGATTACCAAGAATCTACTTTAAAATTATCAAAGAATACGTGTTATTTTAATACTAAATTAATAAAAATGGAGGTTATTTTATGCTAATGTACTTTTTTTATGGAAAATTTAAAAGTAGTTCCCTTATTGACTACTGAATTTACTGAAATTTCCCCTCCCAAAGTGGTTATCAATTTTTTTACTGTAGAAAGACCTATTCCGTTCCCACGGTTCCCCCTTCTGTCGGTTTCGGCCAGTACAGTAAAAAGTTTGAAAATATCTTGCTGCTTGTCTTTAGGGATCCCTATTCCGTTATCGCTTACAGTAAAATAGTAGAATTTATCATCGGAAGTACAGGTAACATCAATTACAATTTCCTCTTTGTTATTATATTTCAGGCTATTGGCCAATAAATTCAGAAAAATTTGCTCCAGGGCAGCCCGGTTGCAATTCAGGATCTTATTATTTTCGGGTAAATTAATTACACAGTCGTCGCTTATGTTAAGCAATTCAATTATTTGCTCAAGTAAATCATGAATATCAAAATCTTCATTTAGAGATTCGCTAAGGGTATCGCTTTCATAATGATCTAAGATCCCTGTGACATAATTGCTCAGTTTAAAAGAAGATTGTTTTAAATAATCTAAATACTGCAGTCCTTTTGGGTCCAGTTTGTCAATATATTTTGCCTTTAACAAATCCACGGTCATCACTATATTCGCCAGAGGCATTTTCATATCGTGAGATACGGTCCCGGCAAAATCCTTTAATTGGCCATTTCTTGTTTTTAATTTTTTTCTAGTCTTTTCCAGATTTAAATTCTTCTGGTGAAGTTCAAATAAATTTTCCACCTGTTTTGCCAATGCTTTTAATGCATCTTTTTGCTCACTATCCAAGGAATTTGGCTTTGCATCCATCACACATAAAGTCCCCAATACGTTTCCATTAGGTGCTTTCAAAGGCATTCCGGCATAAAAAAGAATCGGAGAGTTAGGGTCAGTTGTATATGGGTTGTCCGCAAACCGGAGATCCTTTCTAGTGTCTTTTACTTCCATCAATTCATCGGGATGTAAAATAGCGTGGGAGCAATGGGAAATCTCCTTGTCAGATTCACAGAGATCAGTTCCGACTTTAGATTTAAACCACTGTTTCTTTTTCCCTATCAACGTGATTAAGGAAACGGGCATCTTACAAATAAAAGATGCTAATTTTGTGATATTATCAAAATTCTGTTCGGGCTCCGTATTAAATAATTTAAGATCTTTAAGAGCAGATAACCTTATTTTTTCGTTAGGCGGAAGCTTGGCTAATATCATAGTCACTAATAAAAAAGGTTAAACTTCCGATTTGGTATTTAGGAAGAAGAGGGGACGAAGTTAATGAATATTTTAATATAAGTTAAAGAAATGTTAATATTTTTCAAACACACCCAAACCGAATAATGCAAAGTCATATTTCACGGGGTCAATTGGGTCCAACTTACGTAAGGAATAATCCAATTCTACGAGTGCCTTGCCATCATTTTGTTTTCGTTTTAGCAATCCAAGTTTTCTGGCTGTATTCCCTGAATGCACATCAAGCGGACACGAGAGTTGGGCAGGAGAAAGGCTTTTCCAGATCCCGAAATCTACTCCGGAAGCATCGTTTCTGATCATCCATCTCAGGAACATATTGATGCGTTT
>JBDNHN010000235.1:0-5068 GCA_041688725.1 Gillisia sp. | reverse complement strand
AGTGGTTGATTTTATAATTCATTCTGTAAATGATGTTCTTAAGAAAGAATTTGGCAGAAGCATTTCTGATGAAAATATACATATCCTTGATCCATTTACAGGAACGGGAACTTTTATTACCAGGTTACTTCAAAGTGGTTTAATAAAACAGGAAGATTTGAAGCGCAAATATGCCAATGAACTTCACGCAAATGAAATTGTTCTTTTGGCATACTATATAGCTGCTGTAAACATCGAAAACGCTTATCACGATCAAATTCAAGAAACTGAGGAATACCAATCATTCGAAGGAATTGTACTAACAGATACCTTTCAATTGGGTGAAACTCATGAAAGTGAAAAATTATTTTCGGAAATGTTTCCGCAAAACTCAGCCAGAGTAGCTGCCCAAAAGAAAGCTCCGTTAAGGGTAATTATGGGAAATCCCCCTTATTCCATCGGCCAAAAATCGGCCAACGACAATGCGCAGAATCAAAAATACAATAAGCTGGATGGCGATATTGCAAAAACTTACGCCAAACTTTCTACTGCAGGATTAAACAAATCGTTGTATGATGCATACATCAAAGCATTCCGTTGGAGCACCGACCGATTAGACCCTAAAAATGGTGGTGTTATTGCCTTTGTAAGCAATGGTGCTTGGTTGGATAGCAACAGTACAGACGGTTTTCGAAAAGCCTTGGAAAAAGAATTTTCCAGTATTTGGGTTTTTAATACCAGGGGAAACGCCCGAACTCAAGGAGAGTTAAGGAGAAAAGAAGCAGGAAATTTATTCGGTGGTGGTTCCCGCACACCCATTGCAATAACATTATTGGTGAAAAATCCAAATACTAAAACTAAAAAAGCCACCATTCATTACCATGATATTGGTAATTACTTAAATAGGGAAGAAAAGTTAGTAATTATCAATAAATTCAAATCCGTGAGCAATGCCGAAATGCAATGGAAAGCACTTGAACCCAATACCGAAGGTGATTGGCTTAACCAACGCAATGAAATCTTTGAAACTTTTATACCCATAGCACCAGATAAAAAATTTGATGTTAATAGTAATTCTTATTTCGTGCCTTTTTCTCTTGGATTAGCATCTAACCGGGATGCTTGGGTGTATAATTCATCAATGAATGAGCTAAAAAAGAATATTACAAAATCCATTGAATTTTATAACCAACAAAGAATAAAATTCCAAACAGCTAAGTCTTCTGAACCAAAGCTGATTGGGAAAAATTTTGTCTCCTACGATTCCCGTAAATTGAACTGGACAGATACAGTAATTAGAGATTTGGAAAAAAATCTAAAATATGAATATGAAAATAGCTCAGAGTACACAAGTTTGTACCGCCCTTTCTTCAAGCAGAACTTATATTTTTCCAAAAATTTAATTCACAGAAAGTACCAACAAGAGAAAATATTTCCCACACCAAACCATTCTAATACAGTTATCTGTGTCTCTTCCGTTGGGTCAAATAAAGGTTTAGCCGTTTTAATATCCAATCATATTGTGGATCTTCACTTCAATGGGGATTCACAATGTTTTCCTCTTTATTATTATGAAGAACGTCAGAAAAATAGTCCAAATCTTTTTGATGCTCCAAGTGAATCTGAATACATACGAAGGGATGGCGTATCAGATTTTATTTTAGAAAGAGCAAAAAAGATTTATGGCAAGAACGTAGGCAAAGAAGATATCTTCTACTATGTATACGGCATTCTTCATAGCCCGGATTATCGCGCTACTTTTGCCAACGATTTAAAGAAAATGCTGCCACGTATTCCGTTAGTAGATGAACCAAGGGATTTCTGGAAATTCAGTAAAGCCGGTAGAGCATTGGCAGAATTGCATATTAATTATGAATCTGTTCCTGCTTATTCTGGGGCAGAAGTGAGCCTCCTACAAAATCCAAAAACTGCCGAATTATTTGATTTTTACAAAGTCCATAAGATGAAATTTCCTAAGAAGGATCAAAAGGATAAAATTATCTATAACAGTAAGATCACAATTGAGAAAATTCCAGCCAAAGCCTATGAGTATGTTGTAAATGGCAAAAGTGCCATTGAATGGATTTTAGACCGGTATCAGGTTAAAATTCATAAGGACAGCGGCATTAAAAACGATCCTAATGATTGGGCTATAGAAGTGAATAATCCCAGATACATTCTTGATTTAATCCTAAGTGTTATTAATGTAAGTGTGCAGACTGTGGATATTGTAAATGGGCTGCCGGAATTGAAGTTTGAGGAGAAAATAGTTGAGACGGTATAAAAAAGTAGAACGAAAACAAAAACCTAAAAAAATGAAGTACAAAATTCTTGACTATCAGAACTATCTCGATTTTTTTATTCATTCTGAAACCGAGATACTGATAGAAAATTCTCCTTCTGGAGAGGAAGTATTATTAATTGAGGTTTTTTTGCCGAAAGAGTACCTTAAGGATCAAATCCAATTAGACGGTGGTGGTTTTGACCATTTTTTGTCTCAAGGAGCGGTGATTCCTGAGAAGTTACAAATGAACCTGGAATTATTTGCGATTGGAGATATTAATGGTCTCGAAATATTTCTTTTTAAACCTCGGATAATAAACATTGAAAATCAAGTTGTAAGGCTCAGTATGCAGAACAAATTTCATTTCCTTATGCCATATTACCTATTCCATCATTATCTGGATAGATTATTATTTATGGATGTTCTCACTTGGCAAGACGACCTAAAGAATTTAAGAATTATTAAGGATTTAAAAAATTCAGATATGGTAGATCTTAGAAATCCCCATAATGCAAGGGATTTTTCTCCTTTTGAAAGTATAAGGAAAGCCGGAATTGAAGAAGTAGATGATATAGTATCATTTAGTTATATGGGAACTACTCCAAAAATTAATGTTAAACCAGAATACTATTCTAAATATCGCGATTACTTCGAATAATATTAAATATAGAATCTTATGGCCAGTTTTCATACCAGTATTACTGAAACAATAACACCCGGGGAAAAATTTATTTATAATTTACTCGATAAATACCTAGACAGCGAATTCCAAATCTGGAGTAACTTGAATTTTGGTAATGAAATTGACTTTTTTATAATACATAATGATTTAGGAATTCTTCTGTTAGAGGTAAAAGACTGGTCTATAAGCAATATTCATAACGTTACCTCCCACGAGGTAAAAGGAAGTTTTTATAATAATAAAGTTACAACAGAAACAAATCCTATAAAAAAGGGAAAGGAAATTGGTCATAATGTTCAAAACAAACTTCAAAAAATTAAAGAATTAGTTCATACAAATGGTCGTTATCAGAATAAATTAAAAGTTCCTGTAAATGCAATAACCGTTTTCACAAATATTGAAACCACAGAACTTAAGGATAGAAATTTTTTGGGTGAATCCAAATTTGATCCCGGAAAAATCATTACAAAAACTGATCTGGAATTTGCATATGGAGAGGGTTTCATAGAACTCTTATTTGAAAAAAGAGATATAGTTTTTGATACAATTCTGCGTCCAGAAGAAATGGAAATCATAATTTCAGAACTTGGGACTAATTCGGGAGTTAACGACATTGTAACGCATAAATTAGAAGGTATATTAGATGCACACCAAGAAAAGCTTGCTAATTCAAAATTAGACCAAAATTTGATTATAGAAGGCCCGGCCGGTTCAGGAAAGACCATAGTTTTAATAAAGAGGTTGCAGAATTACTTAAAAATTCATCCCCAACACAAGGTGGGTGTTTTTAGTTTTAATGCAGTATTAGCTAATTACCTTAAAACATATATTAATCAAGAGATAAAAGAAAATTATCTAATTGATATTTATAATTTCGACAGTTATACGGCAGATTTTTCCCCTAAATACAACCTGATACTGGTTGATGAAGCTCAAGACATTAAGCCATCACATTACAACCTCATATTTAAATTATTAAAAGGGGATGGTAAGGTGAACTTATTTTTTGATAAAAGACAAACAATCTATACAAGTACAAATTTAATCGAGGGTTTTGCTAATAAAGGATTAGGGAAATTTGAGGAAGAGGACTTACTTCTTCAGAAAAGATCACCAATACTTCAAACCGCGATTGCTTATTATGAGGCTATTAAAAATCCACAGGAACCTCTTAAAGCTATTCTTGAGCTTACGGAAAAAATAACGTGGCGAATGTTCTTTTCGAAAAAGATGTTTAATTCTGCCTTAAATTGGTTGTCTAAAAAATTGGGACTCAACGTACAAAATGCAGAAGAAGCGAAGTCTGGAATGAGATCAATGGGGTCGGAAGGTATTACTCCAATTTTGGAACCCAGTATAGAACAGATATTAGATAGTATTGCTCTTGATATAAAAGATAAAGTGGAAAATAATGAATGCAATTATTACCAGTTCATGATTTTACACCCCCTATTTTATGATAGATCTTCAAAATTTGATTTTAAAAAAATTATTAGAGATAAATTCCGGCACTACCAAATACCATTTGAATTAAATCATAACAGGTATGGATGTGATTTTGACGGTAAAACTTTAAGAAACTTAGAAGATAATAGATCTACTTTTGATTTCCTTCGCAATAGGGTTAGAATTTTTGAGTTATTTCACTGTAAGGGGTTAGATGCTGATTATGTTTATGTAGTAGATTTTGATAAGATTGGAGAACATTCCCGTAATTCTGATCTAACAGTATATCACAATAGAGAAGGGGAATACGCGTATGTTTGCCTTACAAGGGCCAAAAAAGAAATAAAATTATTTTCACGTAGTTCTTATTATAGCCATAAAATGTTAAAGAATATTCTCCAAGCTCAGAATTCAGAATCCACTGTAAAGGCATGATCCGTGAAGATAAAGAAGGCGCCACAATACAATAATCGTACAAAATGAGCTATAAAAAAACCGTAACCACTTGATTATAAGTGTGGTTACGGTTTTTGCCAGTGGTCCCACTTGGGCTCGAACCAAGGACCACCTGATTATGAGACGCGAAAAATGGACTTTCTTTTAGCTTCTTTTATTTTCTTATGCATTGATTATCAGTATTTTATGTAAATTTAATTTTCTTTAAGCAGGATTTGTTT
>JBDNHN010000234.1:0-4683 GCA_041688725.1 Gillisia sp. | reverse complement strand
TGCTTTGGCAAGATCTTCTTGTGTAACTGTTATATCCAATTCAATTTCTTCTCCTTCGTCATCCTCTCCGGGAATATCACCTAAATCCGAGAAAATTTCGTAGGTTTCATTATATGACAATCTTCTTTTGGCATCTTCTGCATAGAACTTCATTTCATACCGCAAAATATTTGTTTTGTTACTGTCCCGGAGAAGTTCATCAATTACAAAATTTTCCTGGAGGTAAGGAATGAATATTTCATCAACTGTAGCAAAGTCCAGATTTATACCACCCAAGTAGTTATCGCCCTCAGCATCCAATACTTTCATAATACCGTACTCAGTTTTCAGAAGGGCGGATTTAAAGGTTTCTTCTCCAAAATCAAAAACCAGCCAGAAGCCATCTGTTATAATAGAATCAATACCATATGCCAAAGAAGCAGCAATAGATTCCTGAACAATTTCAACTTGTTGCAGTCCGGCCAGCACCCCAGCTTCCCGTACTGCGTTTATTTGATTATTTTTAAACGAATTCGGCACTGTAATTACAGCGGCATATATTTGAGCACTCTTTTCAAAGGAACACAGTGTTTTTATAACCTCAGCCAATAGTTCGATAGAAGTAAATGCCTTATTAGCATTTGAACTGTGGTAGGTAGCATCGGAGCCCATCGTTCTTCTGAATTCAGTAAAAGAATTGTGATTGCTGTGATCCCAATTTCCCATGGCACGCAATTTTTCTTTTTTCAATGCATTTAAAGCAGCATCTCCAACCTGAATAGCTCCTCTTCTGTCAATAGCCACACAAACGGGCATAGTGTCTTTGAGTGTACTACTACGAACTATGCAAGGCTTTCCATTGACCATTTTTGCAATAGAAGCAGATGTATTACCAATATGTATTCCGTAGTTTACCGTCATTTAAAATGCTTCTTCAGGATTACTGGGTCTTGTACTGAAATTCCCATCGCGTTGTAAAATCAATTTATATTCCAATATGTTATTACTCAGCGTTTGAGGATAATCCTTGCCAAAATGTTCAGCTTCGATGAATCCACCTCTAAGCGGACCGCAATCTGTTTCTTTCATTACTTTCTCCGGATTCCAGCCTTTCCCGTAATAGAAAAATGGTTGATAGGTGCCATTTGGGAATTCAAAAGTGTATTGACTTCCTGCTTTTATATAGGCATGCCTGTAAACTTCTCCATATCTCTTTATTGTTACAATAACATCAGAATCGGATGGCGTTCGAACTTTTATTTGAGAACACCCATATTCCGGGCACGATGAATTGCCTCCGAAACAGTAGGCATATGGTGTGGCTCCCGTATATAATGAATTATTGATGTACTTATTGTAAATTGCCCTTTCCCTGCGTTCCCGTTCAAGTCTGGCCTCCTGTTCAATGCGTTTTGCTTCTTCTATCTTTTCACTTTCTATACGTTCTGCTTCTTCCCTTTTTTCTCTTTCGGCACGTTCTATCTCTTCCTGAAAAGCGATATCTGCTGCTTCTCGTTTTCTTTGTGCTTCTAGTTCAAATCTCTGTTGCTCTTCTTTCGCTTTTCGTTGCTTTCTTTCGGCTTCACTTTCGCATGAAGAAAGCAGGGTTAGAGAACACAAGAAGAAGATTATATATGCAAAGTTCATTTTCATATTATCTATTCAACCTATTAATACAGAATCATCACCACTAGGCCTTTCTTCTATTGGCATTAGATCAATAATGGAAATAACAACAGGATGCAATTCACCAACATCTGGATTTTCTCCTATAATTTGTAAGCCTTTGTTTAAAAGCGTTCTTGCTCTACTACTGTCTTTCCAATTATATGAACCGAAATTGTCATTGTGATGTCTTACAAAATTGATTAATTGATATATCAAGGTTAATTGCACAAAGAAGCTATTGATTTCTTCTAAAAGTACATTACCGAGTTTCACCTCTTTTGATTGTATAACTTCCTCTAACTGTAAACGCAATTGATGAACCATTTGAGTGGTTTTATCATCACCAAATTCATTATTCGCTCTTTCTAATCTGTAAAACTCTTCTTTAAGCTCTTCTTCTAATTTGGGCCATTCATTTTGGGTTTCAATTTTATCAATTTCTTTTGCAACTTTTTGAAGTTCAGAACGAGCTTCTAATCTTCCTGATTCAGTTTTCTTACTGTCAAAAATGTTTTTGACTGTTCGCAATTTTTCTTGAAACTCCTTCTTCCTTGGTGAATCCAGTTTTGCTAGATTATATTCTGTTTCTTCAACCTGCTGTTTTAACCATTCATCTGATAAACTTGAATGTTCAGTATTTATTTCAAATGGCATTTGAAAGTTTATATCAAGAAAATCAATTGCACCTTTCATAATACTTGACCTATCTACATCAATCTTTAAATTGGCTAAACTTCCTTCAGGTAGAAAAGCAGGTAAATCATTCCCTGTAAGTCTAATTGTTGAAACATGATTATTTAAAACTGCTTTGGTAAGTGGTGTGCCTTGATAAATAGGGATATCAATAAAATCATCCATTCCGGGTCTAATCTGTTTTTTAGTAGTAAGGTCATTAAATACACCATTTGCAGGAATTATTTTACCTTTTTCTAGACCTATAAGTGATTTTAGAATCTTTTTACCTGTTAGCTTATCAATAACTTCTATACATATATTATGGGGGAGTGTTGCACCACCCAAAACGGTTCCTTCTTTAATAGAAAAATTGTTTGGCTCACACTCTAATTTATCACCCTTTTCGTCGTAAAGTAAAACGGTGAAAACATTCATTTCTTCTGGATTTAACATTAATTCTATTACTTCACCTATATTATTTACTTCAACTTTTTCACTTGTGAATGCTTCATCTTTTCTAGCAATTTCAGCAAAAGCCGCTTTGTCAGTATCTTTAGTTTTTATAGTTACAAAGGTGCTTTCACCTACAACCATGGACGCATAGTCAATATGTAATTGAACTTTAGTACCATCAATATTTTCATCTTCAATTGGATTATTTATTGTTGATGCATAAATACTAGCTCCTTGTGCTACTACAGTCATTGGATCAACACTAGTATTTGGCTTTTTAATTTGGGTTGCCAACATTTCTCTTACAATTGGAGAAAGAGTTGGACCACCAACTAAAATTAATTCATCTAAAGTTTTCCCTGTTAAGTTGTTTCTTGTTAGAAGTACTTTTGAATAATCAATTGCTTTTTGAATAAATGGTGTAATTACACTTTTAAGTTGTTCTCGTGTAATCGTCAAGTCTATTTCGAACTCTTCTCCCTCATCATCCTCACCATATTCATCATATAAATCAGTAAGAATTGAATGTTCTTCTTTATATGACAATTGATTCTTAGCATCTTCTGCTAAAGGTTTCCACATTTCTTTAAATGCATTGAACTTTTCAGGATTAGAAGTGATAGAATCTATTGTAAAGTTTTCTTTTAGGTATGGAACAAATATTTCATCAACTATGGCTTCATCTAAATTTTTCCCTCCTAAAAAATTATCACCTTCGGTATCTATTACTTTAATAATACCATCAGATACTTTTACCAAAGCAGAATCGAAAGTCCCTCCTCCAAAATCGAAAACTAGCCAATATCCATTTTTATTAGAAGATTCGATTCCATAAGCAATCGCGGCAGCATAAGGTTCCTGAACTAATTCTACATATTTAATGCCCGCTAATTCAGCAGCTTTTTTGGTTGCATTGATTTGATTCATTTCAAATGCTGCTGGTATAGTAATTATAGCAGCTTTTACATTTTCTTCATCTACATAAGATTTTAGCGTTTTCAGCACTTCGGAAGATAATTCTTCGGAAGATAATTCGCCTTGCGCAGTTGAATATTTGGTGGAATTACCAATAGTCCTTTTAAACTCGATGAAAATATTTGTTCTAAAGTCAGAGTTGATATAAGCTCTTCTTTTATCGACAGGTAGTTGTGCAAATGATTTCGCACCAACTGAAACCCCTTTCTTGGTTACAGTTACTGAAGATGGCATTGTTTCTCCATTAACGTCATTTTTAAAAACTTTAGGCTTACCATTATTTACAACTGAAATCGCTGAATTGGTTGTTCCTAAATCTATCCCAAAGTCTATTTTTAATCTTGCCATATTTATTTTATTATTCGTTAAAAGCAACAATTACTTTAGCCGCTTGTATCATTTTTTTATCAAAGTTTACTTGAGGTTTTATAATCCTTTTTATTATCTGTTTCCCTTCTTCAACAGTGTCATCAAACTCTAAAGTTGCAACCATATTCATACCTGAATTGTAGTTTTGGCCTATAAGTTGGGGAATATCATATCCATATGCTTTTAGATTGTCTAAAATAGATTCAGAATATTTTTTCAAATGCTTATAGCCTTTAATATTCCTGTCCATTACTTCAAGGTTCATTAATATTCTTGTGACTTCGTCAGAGACTTTAAGAACTAATGAATGATCCTTTTCATCATTGGTAGAAACTTTGTTTTCAGAATCTTTGATTATTATTTGTGAATTAATTATTTCCAAAAGTTGACTATCCAACTTCACACTTTCTTCTTCTAAAGTTGTTTTCGTATTCCTGATTTGGGTTTCCAGATCTGTTTTGCTGGATTGGATGCGTTTACTCAGCAGCCAATAAATCAATCCAACTAATAAAAGCGTGACCAGTGTGGCTATAACCCAGTATAACCGGTTTTTCCCCAGACTGC
>JBDNHN010000233.1:0-7627 GCA_041688725.1 Gillisia sp. | reverse complement strand
GGTTCTTGGTACTTGAAAAAATCAAGAACTCAACCAGTAAAATGGCGACAGTTGCAGCCTTTGCCTTTGCTTCAAATAGCGCATGGTACGAGTACAAACAACAACTATTCAATATGCTAATTAGAACTTAGCCAATTTTAATTAGTTTGATAAAAGAGGCGCGATTTGCGCTTCTTTTGCTTTTATAAGCGGAATCGCCACCAGAGTTTGGTCCCAGGCTAATTTAAGAAACACCAGATCATTAGCCTTTTCAAAGTAAATGCTGAATTGTTCCAGGCTAGTGTCGGGTTGGGTTACCGGGATTTCTATAGTCAATACGTCGAAGGCAGGATCCCGGGACGCTTTTTTATCCAGATCAATTCCCCAGGGATACATTTTAGAATTAAAGATCACTTTCCAGGAATCTTTCATGGGAATAGTCCACAGCGTGTATGTACCTGCTTTTAAAAATGAGCCATCTGCCAGTAAGTCTTCATTGGAATAAAAAGTAGTTGCTTCATTGGCACCGGTTCTCCATACTTCTCCATAAGGAACCAGATTTCCGAAAATAATCCTGTCTTTTTTATAAGGCCGATTGTAAAAGACCTCCAGTTTTAGTGAAGCTTCCTCGTATTGACTGATGTCTTCCGGGCTATGAGCCTTGGTGGAATACCGGACAATAAATAATCCAGCCATAGCTAATAGAAGAACAAGGCTGGTTATTTTTAATGCTGTTTTATATTGTTTCTTCATTTTTTTAGCTTGAGCAACTCAATATGAGTTCTAAAATTGTGCCAAAAAAAAGAAATAAACATTATAATTTTAGTGGTTTTATCCCGGGTTGTGTGTAATTTAACGCAACCAAATTGAAATTTAAACACCTAAATACAAAAGAAAATTATGAAAAAATTGATTCACCTTTTTATTTTGACTTTAGGAATAATTTCTTGTAGTTCTGATGATAAGAATTTACAGGTGGAATTTGAATTCATTACTGAATATTCAACGACAGTAACTGTTGGTGGTGTCGTCGGTATAACTGAACGAATTTTTGAGATTGGAGAAATTTACAAAGGTACAGACGAAGGAGGAGAAACTATAACGATAAGAATAGCAGAACATTCTGAATTAAATGACGATTGTCCAAATAGTTGGTGCTATCAGGAACTTTTAGAAGTTCCACAAGAGTTTTTGAAATTTGTTGACGGACCAACTACGACTGATTAGAATTCTAAAACTACACACCGTATAAAATTAATTACTTGTGCAAGCCTACTCACGAATCCCGATAACTATCTGGACTCTTGGATTTTCTACCTGCCGGCAGGTTCGGTTTGTATTTGCTAAATTAGGAACATAAAATACACAACTAATCTTATACAATCCCGGGTTAGGTTTTATTCTGAAACCAATAAACAAATAATTCCATAATCAGGAAAAATAAAAATTTTCCTCAAGAGCTGTGTTATTTCCAAAGAAGAAAATTGGTTTTCTATTAACTTCTTGTTTGGGAGTTTTTTAATAAAATATATTATATTTAAATAAAACTAATTCAATGGACTCTTTTAATTTTTCTGACTTTATCAGTTCTCTCACAGAGGGCTTTACACCTGTTATTGACACCAAGTATAAATTAAAAGACTATGTAAAAATTGACCTCTCACAGGCCAATAAGGAATTAAAGGATGTGAAAATTCCATCTACCCCGGAATTTAAGAAATATATAGACGATAAAGTTTCCAAAGAAAAAGGCAAAGTGGCTTATGGGGGTTTTAATGAAAAACGAAATATTTATCAGCAAAGTATCATTTTTAATAATGAAAAAACCCCTTCCCCAAGAGAGATCCATATTGGTCTTGATATTTGGTGTGATGTTGGTACGGCGGTTTTAGCCCCGTTGGATGGTGCTGTTCACAGTTTTAGTAATAATGAAGGTATTGGGAATTACGGACCGACAATAATTTTGGAACATATTGTAGACGAAAAAACCTTTTACACCCTCTATGGACATCTAAAGAAAAGATGCATAATTAATCTTTGTTTCGGACAAATAGTGGAGGCCGGAGACAAAATTGCGGAAGTGGGATCTCCCAAAGTCAACGGGGGGTATGCGCCCCATTTGCATTTCCAGATTATGGACGATCTCCAGGGAAGCAGCGGGGATTATCCCGGCGTAGTGTCAAAAGAAGACCTTGATCTTTATCTGCATAACTGTCCCGATCCTAATTTATTTTTGAAAATTGGGTAAACGAAAAATTCAAAATTTAAAAAATTCCTTAAGCCTTGGATCCAAATAATTCTGTTTTCCGGCTTTGGGTTTTTTATCCTCAGAAGTCTAGGAGAAAGAGGGTAGTTTTTTCGGGTTTTTTTTAAGCTATGAACCTGCCTTTCCGGGTGCAGGTGCACTAATTTTTTTTTATTTTATTTCTTGATTCTCAATTCCGGATTAGTCCTATTTATCAATGCCGCCAATCCCGCTGTACCAATACCCATTACCAAAGCGCTAAAAACTGCCTGAATTATATATGATTTTAAGTTGAAGTAGGCTTCGGCCTGTTCCTGCTTCATCGCATTGTTATTCACGCTGAGTTCGATCATATTGTCAAAATATTCCGGAGAAATATAGGTAGTGACAATATATTGGGAAAGGGGAGAAATTGCTGTGATTATAATTGTAAGTACAATGCCTGAAACAAAACCCTGGCGCCAGGTGATGATCCCGTTAAAATAATTGTTGCGCTTATTACGTATCGCAATTATATAAATTCCAAGGGCAATTAACCCGAAAATGTTGGTATAAAGGCCGTGCTGGTCTATATGTTCCCCGTGCCATCCCACCGATTTTTCAAAAACCATCCATAGGAGATATACAATTACAAAAATAATACTCCATTTGATTTCAATTGAAAAATTTTTCATATTCAATGTAGGTTGGTTAGAACGTTAAAACTACTAAATAATATTAGAAGTTTGCACTATGAAAAGAACCTGACGGATCTTATTTTGATTTTTTTAACGAAAATGAAAATATTCTGGGGTTCTGTTTAATCGCGTTGAAAGATAAAACTCAATTATAGCCGAGTTATAGCCCTGAGAAAAATAGTTTCTTGATAAACGAAATCTTCTTCTATATCGAGATTGTCAGGCGAATTATTCGATAAAAATTACAAGTTCAATGCTAAAAAAGCCCGGTAATTATATTACCGGGCTTTAATTCAAAGTTCAAAGTTCAAAGTTCAAAGTTCAACCCCGAGGCTTCGGGGCAAAATTCAAAAAAATATCTCATTTCGTACTTCTAACTTTAGACTTAGTTTGAAGTTAGTACCCAATCCCCTTTTTCAATGAGTGGAATGGCCTGTTTGTATTTCATGTTCTGGGTTTCCCCGCTGATCACATTTTTAATTGACACCCTATCGTTCCGGTTAATTTTTGGTTGTTCCCGAACGATGGTTTCCGTAATTGCTGGCCTTCTTTGAGTGCTTTGTCCTGCAGCACGGCTTTGGGCTGATCTCTCGTCTAAATTCGGAATTTCTTCTTTAGTAGTTTCAACCTTATCCCGTCTTTTAGGCTGGCGGGCTTCCTGGATATTGGAAACATTTCCTTCAGGGATTTCTCCTTTGAACAAGAAGGAGATCACATCTTTGTTAACTTGATCTAACATTTGCTTGAACAACTCGAAAGCCTCAAATTTATAGATCAGTAAAGGGTCTTTTTGTTCGTGAACCGCAAGTTGAACGCTTTGTTTTAATTCATCCATTTTACGCAAATGCGTTTTCCAGGATTCATCGATAATGGCAAGGGTTATATTTTTTTCAAAATCTTTTGTAAGTTGCTTTCCTTCCGTTTCATAGGCTATTTTCAGATCGGTAACCACCTGAAGGCTTTTTGTTCCATCGGTAAAGGGAACAGCAATTCTTTCAAAATTATTTAAAGGGTCTTCAAAAACCTGTTTGATAATAGGAAAGGCAGATTTTGCGCTGCGTTCCATTTTATTATGATAGTGCTCGTATGCTGCTTTGTAAACTTCGGCAGAAATTTTTAAAGAATCCATTTTTCCGAATTGTTCTTCTGAAACAGGTGAATTCATAGAAAAATACCTGATAAGCTCAAACTCAAAGTTTTTGAAATCGGAAGCCTGCTTATTGGTTTCCGAAATAATTTCAGAAGTGTCATAGATCATATTGGCAATATCCACTTTTAGTCTGTCTCCAAACAATGCATGGTAACGACGTTTATAGATTACCTCACGTTGGGCGCTCATCACATCATCATATTCCAGTAATCGCTTACGTACTCCAAAGTTGTTTTCCTCCACTTTTTTCTGAGCCCGTTCGATAGATTTAGAGATCATGGAATGTTGAATAACTTCTCCTTCTTCCAGTCCCATTTTGTCCATCAGTTTTGCAATTCGTTCAGATCCGAACAAACGCATCAGGTTGTCTTCCAGGGAAACATAGAATTGTGAACTTCCCGGATCTCCCTGACGTCCTGCACGACCTCGTAACTGCCTGTCGACACGTCTGGAATCGTGACGTTCGGTTCCAACAATGGCCAAACCGCCGGCTTCTATAACTTCCTTGCTCAGTTTAATGTCGGTACCACGTCCTGCCATGTTGGTGGCAATAGTAACCACCCCTGAAATTCCTGCTTCAGCAACTATATCCGCTTCTTTTTTGTGCATTTTAGCGTTCAGTACGTTGTGCTGAACGTCTCGCATATGAAGCATCTTGCTCAACAATTCCGAAATTTCAACAGATGTCGTACCAATAAGTACCGGCCTGCCTGCATTTGAGAGTTCGGTAACCTGATCTATTACTGCCTTGAATTTTTCGCGTTTGGTCTTGAAGACCAAATCTTCCTTGTCATTCCTAGTAACCGGTCTGTTGGTAGGTATTTCAACGACATCAAGAGAGTATATTTCCCAGAGTTCCCCGGCTTCAGTAACTGCAGTACCCGTCATCCCGGAGAGTTTGCGGTACATTCTGAAATAATTTTGAAGGGTAATGGTAGCAAAGGTTTGGGTGGCATCTTCAATTTTCACACTTTCCTTTGCTTCAATTGCCTGGTGCAGTCCATCGCTGTAACGACGCCCTTCCATCATACGGCCGGTTTGCTCATCGACAATTTTTACCTTATTATCGATCACCACATATTCTGTGTCCTTTTCAAATAGGGTATAAGCTTTAAGCAATTGCCTTAAGGTATGAATACGTTCACTTTTAAGGCTGTATTCCCTAAAAAGTTCTTCTTTTTTTTGTGCTTCTTCCTCCTTGGAAAGACCTTCTTTTTCAATATTTGAGATTTCCATCCCAATTTCGGGCATCACAAAAAAGTCGGGGTCATCCTTTCCGGAAAGAAATTCTATTCCTTTATCGGTGAGGTCTATCTGATTATTTTTCTCTTCAATTACAAAATACAGTTCTTCATCAACCATGGGCATTTCCCGGTTGTTGTCTGCCATATATTGATTTTCGGTTTTCTGAAGCAGGTTTTTTATCCCTTCTTCACTTAAAAACTTGATCAGGGCCTTGTTTTTTGGCAATCCCCGGAAAGCACGTAATAATTGCAGTCCACCTTCTTTGGTATTTCCTGCAGCTATTAATTTTTTTGCTTCCGCCAGAATTTTAATTAGGTGTTGCCGCTGTACTTCAACAATGTTTGCAATGGCAGGTTTCAAAATTTCAAATTCGTGGATATCGCCTTTTGGGATAGGTCCGGAAATGATCAACGGGGTTCTGGCATCATCTACCAAAACAGAATCCACCTCATCAACAATAGCGTAGTTTTGTGGGCGCTGCACCAAATCATCAGGAGCATGGGACATATTGTCCCTCAGGTAATCAAATCCAAATTCGTTGTTGGTTCCGTAAGTAATGTCAGCATCGTAAGCTTTTCGCCTCGAGGCTGAATTTGGCTTGTGATAATCTATACAATCTACGCTAAGACCGTGGAATTGAAAGATAGGAGCCATCCAGGCGCTATCCCTTTTTGCCAGATAATCGTTTACGGTTACCAGGTGTACTCCTTTTCCCGAAAGGCCATTCAGATACATTGGTAAGGTAGCAACCAGAGTTTTTCCTTCCCCAGTTTGCATCTCGGCAATTTTCCCCTGGTGCATTGCAACCCCTCCTATAAGTTGGACTTCATAATGCACCATATCCCAGGTAATGGGTTTTCCTGCGGCATCCCAGGAGTTATTCCAAATAGCATGATCGTCTTCCAGACGCACGTAGGCGTTGTCGGCAGAGATTTCACGGTCAAAAGCAGTTGCTTTTACCTTCAGCTCTTTATTGTTGACAAAACGTCTTGCAGTTTCTTTTACGGTGGCAAAGGCTTCGGGAAGAATTTCATTTAAGACAGCTTCGGAAACCACGTATATTTTTTCCTTTAGAGAATCAATTTCGGCATATATATCTTCATTACGCGTAATATCATCGGAAGCATCGGCCTCTTTGTTCAGGGCTTCGATTTTCTCTTTCATCTCCAGAGTAGCATCGTCGATATTTTTTTTGAAAGAAACGGTTTTTTCTCGAAGTTCATCCAGTGTTAGGGCTTCAAAAGTTTTTTCAAGGGCAAGGATTTTATCTACAATAGGCTGTATTTCCTTGACGTCTTTTTTAGATTTATCGCCAATAAATACTTTAAATACAGAATCTAAAAAACTCATAGTTTTTCTTATTTTTTATGGTTCAAATATACGCAAAAAAAAAGCCTCAATAAATGAGACCCTTTTTTTTAACGCGGTAATTTTTTAATATTCATCCTCGTTCCAAAGATAATCCTCATCAGTAGGATAATCAGGCCAAATTTCGTCAATTGAATCATACGAATCTCCCTCATCTTCAATAGATTGAAGGTTCTCCACTACTTCCAGCGGAGCACCTGTACGGATTGCATAATCAATTAACTCGTCTTTTGTCGCCGGCCAGGGTGCATCACTTAAATAGGATGCTAATTCTAAAGTCCAATACATTGATAATTCGGGTTTTAATTTTTGCAAAAATAATTTTTTTGTTGTAATGTGCAAGTAAAAAATCAATTATTTATCAATTATTTTAAGAACGTACTCTAAAAAAGCGGTTTTTTACAGATTAAGGCTAAATTAGAGCTGAGCTGCAAGTAGTTATTTTCCTTTTTCGGGAATCCATTGAATTTCTTCTGCGTGTAAATCTTTGGACAATTTTCGTGCCAGTACAAACAGGTAATCTGAAAGGCGATTCAGGTACTTTATAAGCATTTCATCAAAGGGGCTTATTTCATAAAGTGCTGTGGCCATACGTTCTGCGCGGCGGCAAACACAGCGTGCAATGTGACAGAATGACACAGATTGGTGTCCTCCCGGCAACACAAAATGGGTCATCTCCGGAAGCGCATCATTCATCAGATCCATTTCCTTTTCTAAAAGCAGAATATCTTCCTCAGAAATCTTAGGGATACTCAGGCGTTCCTTTCCGCTTTTTAAGGTTGCCTTTTCCGGCTCGGTAGCAAGTGTTGATCCAATAGTGAACAACCTGTCTTGGATACGATTTAAAATTTCTTTGGTGTGAACCTCTATTTTCTGATCCTTTATCAGGCCAATATGTGCATTGAGTTCATCTACAGTGCCATAACTCTCTATGCGGATGTGGTGCTTTGGAACCCTGGTGCC
>JBDNHN010000232.1:0-2527 GCA_041688725.1 Gillisia sp. | reverse complement strand
GCCACGGTCTCTAAATAATTTTTGGCCACATTTCGCATTTCCGTGGATAAATTGAGATCTATGGAAGTATCAAATCCTCCGTAGCCCATAAAGGTGGGGTATTGTATCCCGTAATATGCAACATCTGCCACTACGTGCATTAAAACTACCTCAGCATCCATCTGTTTTGCTAATTTATATCCTGCATCTAAAACTTTTTCAGAAATAGGATTATAGTCTATGGCAATAAGTGCTTTTTTCATTTTAAATCGTATTTGATTATTATTAAAAACATATGTCTGGGACTTTAGTTATAATATCCAGTATCTCTTCTAAAATTAACAAATTTAAACCGGGTTTCATATTTCTTTTTTAATAATTCCGCGTAGGTAATGTATTTTATTTAAAATCAATTCCCAGTCAGCATCCGGAAACCTAAACGGAAGGGAATTCATCAAAAAGTGAGCACAAAAAAATACCGCTTAAAAATAAATTTTTTAAGCGGTATAGGATTTAATTTTTAATGTCTCAGGGCATTAACTTTGCTTTGTTTTAGCTTGGTAATCTAAATAGCCTTCGGTTCCGGGAGTATAAAAAGTGTCCTTATTATAATCTGTCAATGGAAGGTTTTGTTCAAAACGCTCTGCCAGATCTGGGTTTGAAATATAAGGTTTTCCAAAAGCTACCAGATCGGCATCACCGGATTCCAAAACTGCATTTCCCTTTTTCTGATCAAATCCGCCATTAATAATGATGGTTCCCTTATATATTGGCCGGTAACGTTTGGCTATTTCTGTTTCCGCAAAAGGAACTTCAGAAACATCGGTAAAAGGCTCAGAAAGATGTAAATACGATAAATCGTACTTATTTAACTTTTCAATTATATAATCGAATGTTGGAATGGTTTCTTTATCTAGGGTCATCCCAAAAAGTCCGTGCAATGATGGATTCAATCGCAAACCTATCCGGTTTTCCGGCATTACTTCTTTTATGGCATCGATCACTTCAAACAGGATTCGCGTTCTGTTTTCAATATTCCCGCCATACTCATCGGCACGATGGTTTGAAGAGGCGTTAAAAAACTGGTGAAACAAATATCCGTTGGAAGAATGTATTTCTACTCCGTCAAATCCCGCTTCCATTGAATTTTTTGCCGCATTTGCAAAATCCTTCACCGTAGTCTTGATATCCTCAATGGTCATGGCTTTTGGAGTAACGGTATCTTTTAGACCTTCAGATGTAAAAGATTGCGCATTCGGATTTATCTCGGAAGGTGCCAAAGGTAATTCGCCCTTGTGAAAATCAGGATGAGACATTCGGCCCACGTGCCAAAGCTGAATAAAGATCCTGCCATTTTCCTGGTGAACCATTTTGGTGACTTCTTTCCAGCCTTCAACTTGTTCTTTTGAATAAATTCCCGGGGTATTGATGTAGCCCACTGCCTTTTCGGAAACCTGGGCGCCTTCAGAAATTATCAATCCTGCCGATGCACGTTGACTGTAATATTCTCCCTGAAGTTTCCCGGTAGGAATATTCCCCGGATTATCGGCTCTGCTTCTGGTCATTGGTGCCATTACCAACCTGTTTGGCAAATCCAAAACTCCGCTTTTATAATCTTGTAATAATGCTTGTTTACTCATAAATATAGATCTTTATCTAAGGTTCTTTATTTCAGCTTTTCTAATAGTTTTTCTGCAACCAATTCTGAGGAAGCCGGATTTTGACCTGTGATCAATAGTCCATCTTCCACGGCGTAGGCTTGCCAATCTCCAATTTTACTGTAGTTTCCGCCATTTTCCTTCAGCATATCTTCCAATAGGAAAGGAACAACATCTGTAAGTGCAACGGCTTCTTCCTCTTCATTGGTGAAACCGGTAACTTTTTTGCCATTTACAAGGGGTTTTCCATCGGTTCCTTTTACATTTTTAAGTACAGCCGGTGCGTGACAAACAAAAGCTACCGGTTTATTATTGGCGTAAAATTTTTCGATGAGTTTCACAGATCCTTCGTTTTCTACAAGGTCCCAAAGTGGGCCGTGACCACCGGGATAAAATACCGCGTCAAAATCGGCTTCATTTACATCTGCAAGTTTGTGGGTATTGGCCAATAGCTTTTTGGTCACTTCGTCTTTTTCAAATCTTTTGGTCGCCGGAGTCCTCGAATCTTCAGTATCGCTGGCCGGGTCTATTGGCGGTTGTCCTCCTTTTGGAGATGCAAGGCTCACCTCAATTCCTTTGTCTTTTAAGAGATAATATGGCGCTGCAAATTCTTCAACCCAAAAACCGGTTTTTTTACCTGTTGCACCTAAGGAATCATTACTGGTCAATACAAATAGTACGTTTTTCATAACTTTATTTTTTATAATTTTATTGAATGATCGGCTAAAAAAGATCATCCAATCATCTTTATATTTTAACTGATTGAGCTACTAATCAATTTGATTCTTTCATAGGGAGCAAGCTCAAATAATAATATTCAAAGTTAAGGAATGAAATGCCTTGTTGCGATTGATGTATGTTAAGAAAGGAAGTTAAAAACTGTTAAGTGC
>JBDNHN010000231.1:0-4230 GCA_041688725.1 Gillisia sp. | reverse complement strand
ATTTCGATGCTTATAGGTCATTTCAAAACCTCAAGGAAAGTTTAAATTTTATATTGAATAATTTTGGCGAAAAATACGACATTAAATTTTAACCATTACTTATTACCTCTAAAATGAAATTTCCCACAGTTTCCATGTTTCGGTTTTATGCCAATTCAGGTGGGATCCTAAAAAATCCATTGCCTTTTCACCATGATAATTTTGAGAAACTTGGTGATAACTTTCGGCTTAAGATAGGATTTGGAAAGTCGGTTATTTTTTCACGGGATGCCGGATTTGCCCAATATGCCCTTCAGAAAAATCAAAAAAATTATAAAAAGTCCACCATTCAAACCGTTGACCTTGCAAAGTATGTTGGGAAAGGATTGTTGACTTCAGAAGGTGAACATTGGCGGAAACAGCGCAAACTTATCCAGCCGGCTTTTCATAAGAAGCAACTTATGCAATTGCTAAACACCATTCAGGCTGCTATTTTAACCGAATTGAACAAGATTGAAACCGGAAGTGCAATGGATATTTTTCCCGTTTTTAATGATCTTGCTTTTCAAACCGTTGTTAAATCCCTGTTTAGCAGCGCTGTTGGAGAAAAAGAGATCTCCCGACTTCAATATATTACCGAAGCCGCACAAAAAATGCTGGTAAAGGAATTGCGACAACCTTATTTAGGATGGTGGTTTCATCTTGGTGGAAGTATAAAACATCACGTAGGATTAACTCAGGAAGCCAAGGAAATTTTGAGGACCCTTGTCACAAAACGCAAAAGCAGCGGAAAACGAGAAGGCGATCTTCTAGATATGCTTTTGGATGCAAGGTATGAGGATGGGAGCGCGATGAAAGAAGAGCAACTTATTGATGAGATCCTGATCCTTTTTACCGCAGGACATGAAACCACCTCCAACGCGCTAACTTTTACTTCGGAACTTCTTGCAAGAGATCCCAATTCTCAGGATAAAATTGCTGATGAGGTTGAAAAAGCCTCTCAGAATACCAATGGATTATTCGAATTTATCCAGGCTTGTCCGTTCACAAAAAACGTGATCGAAGAAGCCATGAGACTGTACCCTCCTGCGTATTTTATAGACAGAGTGAATATAGAAGACGATACATATAATGGAATGTTTATCCCGAAGAATTCCAATTTGTTGTTTTCAATGTATGAGATTCATAGACATCCAGATTTGTGGGAAGCTCCTGAGCGCTTTATGCCTGAGCGTTTTGCCGAAGGAAATGCACAAAAACATTCCTCGCACTATTTTCCATTTGGTGCAGGACCCCGGATGTGCATCGGGAATAATTTTGCGATGTACGAAATGATCCTGGCAATTGCGGCATTGATCAAAAAATACAGGATTTCGGCTGAATCAGAAAAAATCGCCATACATCCCTTGATCACCTTAAAACCTAAGAATGCTTTTCTGGAGTTTAAAATTAGATAGATATTATTGAATAATCCATCAAAATATATGCAACTCATAAAAACCGAAGCCAGACGTTTAGGATTTATGTCTTGTGGAATCTCCAAAGCCGGTTTTCTTGAAAAAGAAGCTCCCAGGCTGGAGAATTGGCTTAATGAAAATATGCATGGGGAAATGCAATATATGGAGAATCATTTCGATAAACGCCTGGATCCCACAAAACTGGTTGAAGGTTCAAAAAGCGTGATTTCACTTCTTCTGAACTATTTCCCCCATGAAACTCAAAGAGAAGATTCTTATAAAATAAGTAAATACGCGTATGGCACCGATTATCATTTTGTGATTAAAGACAAGTTGAAGCAACTTCTTCAATTTATGCAGGATGAGATAGGGGAAATTGACGGACGTGCATTTGTGGATTCTGCTCCGGTCTTGGACAAAGCCTGGGCTGCAAAAAGTGGCCTGGGCTGGATTGGCAAGAATTCTAATTTGCTGACCAAACAGGTAGGATCATTTTATTTTATTGCTGAACTCATCGTGGATCTTGAACTTGAATATGATGCTGTGGTGACAGATCACTGCGGAAGTTGTACTGCCTGTATTGATGCGTGTCCCACTCAGGCAATTGTAGAACCCTATAAAGTAGATGGCAGCAAATGTATTTCCTATTTCACTATTGAATTGAAAGAAGAATTGCCAACCTCTGTAAAAGGTCAGTTTGAGGACTGGATGTTTGGATGTGATATCTGTCAGGATGTGTGCCCCTGGAACAAATTTTCCAAATCTCATAAAGAACCTTTGTTCAATCCGTATCCGGAATTGCTGGAAATGGACAAAAAAGACTGGGAAGAGCTCACAAAGGATACCTTTGATGATATTTTTAAAAAATCGGCTGTAAAACGAACAAAATTTGAAGGATTAAATAGAAACATTAAGTTTTTAAAAGATTAAAACTGTCCTGATAATAACTTGAAACCGCATTGTTGTTTTTCAATATCAATTCTTTCCAAAAATTCGGTAATTTCCTTTTTAAATTTTGGCCTTCAATTGACGATAAATCCCTAAATAATATTCATAGGTTGAAATAAGATTAAAATAAGTTTTAATCGTAAACCCCAGATGAGACTTAATTTCTTATAGAATGATTTTAAATTAAGCTATTATTTAAATTCCCCTCTACTATTCACCTGTTTTAAGCTACTTTTTTGCAGATAAAGGACCTTCATGCACTCCATCTTGTTATCTTTGTTATTCAGTTAAAAAACAACAAATGAGCACAGAAAGCGAAAGAAGAGAAGCTTTAGTATATCACGAAAAACCAAAACCGGGAAAGATAGAAGTAATCCCTACTAAAAAATATTCAACTCAAAGGGACCTATCCCTTGCATATTCCCCTGGAGTTGCAATTCCTTGTCTCGAAATTGAAAAGGACAAAGAGAATGCCTATAAATATACAGCCAAGGGAAATTTAGTGGCTGTAATATCAAATGGAACAGCGGTTTTAGGTTTGGGAGACATAGGTCCCGAAGCCTCTAAACCGGTAATGGAAGGAAAAGGCCTTTTGTTTAAAATATTTGCGGATATTGATGTTTTTGATATCGAGGTGGACACCAAGGATGTAGAGGCTTTTATTGCTACAGTAAAAAATATCGCCCCTACTTTTGGAGGGATCAACCTTGAGGATATCAAAGCCCCAGAAGCTTTTGAAATTGAACGCAGGTTAAAGGAAGAATTGGACATTCCGGTAATGCATGATGACCAGCATGGTACCGCCATTATTTCATCGGCGGCATTGATCAATGCTCTGGAAGTAGCAAAAAAGAAAATTGAAAAAGTAAAAATTGTTGTCAGCGGAGCCGGGGCTGCAGCAGTTTCCTGTGCCAGATTGTATAAAGCCTGTGGCGCGAAAGCGGAAAATATAATCATGATTGATAGTAAGGGGGTAATAAGAGCTGACAGGCCAAATCTTTCTGAAGAAAAAATGGAATTTGCTTCCAAAAGAAAAATAGATACCCTGATTGAAGCCATGAAAGATGCCGATGTTTTTTTGGGACTTTCAATTGCCGATATCGTAAGCCCGGAAATGTTGCTTAGCATGGCCAAAAGGCCCATTGTTTTTGCGATGGCCAATCCGGATCCGGAAATAGAATACAACCTTGCCGTTTCAACCAGGAAAGATCTAATCATGGCCACAGGCAGAAGTGACCATCCTAACCAAGTAAATAATTTATTGGGATTTCCGTTCATATTTAGGGGAGCCTTGGATGTTCGTGCCACAAAAATTAATGAGGAGATGAAAATGGCGGCCGTATTGGCCCTGGCACAACTCGCTAAAGAACCTGTACCAGAACAGGTGAATATTGCTTATGGGGAAACAAAATTGAATTTTGGCCCTGAATATATTCTTCCCAAACCCTTTGACCCAAGGTTGATAGCTAAGGTGCCACCAGCAGTAGCTAAGGCTGCCATGGAAAGCGGTGTTGCAAGAAAACCAATTACCGATTGGCAGGCATATGAAGATGAACTGATGGAAAGAATGGGGAATGACAATAAAATTTCCCGTCTTTTAATGAACCGTGCCAAAACTAATCCAAAACGAATTGTATTTGCGGAAGCAGACCAGTTGGATGTGTTAAAAGCTGCCCAGATTGTATATGAAGAAGGTATTGCGATTCCTATTTTATTGGGAAGAGAAGATATCATTAAAGAACTGATGAGTGAAATTGATTTCGATCACGATCACAATAAAATTACCATCATCGATTCAAAATCTGATGAGCAGGACGAACCCCGAAATGCCTATGCCGAAGTGTAT
>JBDNHN010000230.1:0-3402 GCA_041688725.1 Gillisia sp. | reverse complement strand
TCATGCAGATCGAACTATCGCAGTTACGGGAAGCGAAGCAAAGGATCGAAAATATTACCGTATAAAAATTGGAGAGAACTCAGCCGATTTAGTAGGTCAGGTGACGGATAATGTCAGGTTAATTTCCGGAGATGTACTTACCGGGGATAAACTTTTCAATAATCAATACATCGGATTTTATAATACTTCCTTAACCTTAATTCCGGAAGGAAATAAATATAGGATATTAGGCTGGATGCCCTTTTTCTATAATAATATTCATTCCAATTCAAAAACATCTTTATCCTGGTTGTTTCCGAGTAAAAAATACGAACTCAATACAAACTTGAACGGGGAGGAAAGAGCGCTTGTAGTTACAGGAGAAATGGAAGAGGTGTTGCCAATGGATATTTATCCAATGCAACTCCTGAAAGCTTGTATCGCCGGAAATATCGAGAAAATGGAAAACCTCGGGATTTACGAGGTAGCGCCAGAAGATTTCGCACTCATAGATTATGTAAACACTTCTAAATTAGAAGCTCAGGACCTTATACGTACAGGCTTGGATTTAATGATTACCGAAGTAGGTTAAAAAGTTTAAATATGGAATGGATTAGACAAAAATTAGATAAATTCAAAGAACCCTTCGGGAAAGGTAAGAAGTTAGAAAAGTATGCGCCGGCCTGGAATGCCATTGATACTTTTTTATTTACTCCGAATCACACAACCCAAAAGGGTGCCCATGTAAGGGATGCGGTAGATTTAAAAAGGGTAATGATCACTGTGGTGATCGCCTTACTTCCCGTACTTATATTTGGGATGTGGAACGGAGGTTATCAATACTTATCTCAAATTCAAGCGGAAGTTGGTTTTTGGGAAGCACTAGGTCATGGAGCCAGCAAAGTCATTCCAATGATCGTTGTTTCTTATGGTGTTGGTTTAGGAATTGAATTTGCCTTTGCTATTTTTAGAGGGCATGATATAAATGAAGGATATTTGGTTACGGGACTTTTAATTCCTATGATCATGCCAATTGATATCCCTTTATGGATGGTGGCACTTTCTGTAGTATTTGCGGTAATAATAGGAAAAGAAGCTTTTGGAGGAACGGGAATGAATATCCTAAATCCTGCTTTAACAGCCAGAGCTTTCGCATTCTTTGCTTATCCAACTTATATGTCTGGAAATCAGGTATGGGTAAGTGAAGCTAGTAATATTGATGGCGTTTCCGGGGAAACAATTTTAGGTTCACTGGCAGCAGGACATCCAGTTGAATACAGTTTTATGGATATGTTCACGGGTACCATTCCCGGATCATTAGCAGAAACTTCCACTATTTTAATTTTGTTGGGAGCCTTGCTCCTGGTTTTTACAAAGGTTGGAAGCTGGAGGATTATTCTGAGCGGGTTTATAGGTGCAGCGGTCATGGCATTTATTTTTAATTTGCTTCCTTCCATGGGACTGGAAGGGAATAGTTTGACAAACTTTCCCTGGTACCAACACCTCATTATTGGTGGGTTGGCCTTTGGGATTGTATTTATGGCTACCGATCCTGTTTCTGGATCACAAACCATCAAAGGAAAATGGATTTACGGGTTCTTAATAGGATTTCTGGCTGTGATGATCCGGGTGTTCAATCCTGCTTACCCCGAAGGAATTATGTTGGCAATTTTACTGATGAACGTATTTGCTCCGGTTATAGACCATTATGTGATTGAAGGAAACGTGAAGCGTAGAAAGAAAAGATTGTCTGATGTTCCTGTTCAAATTAAAACAGCAGTATAATTATGGAAGAGAAAAAAGTCAATAGAACCAATAGCAATTCATATACATTCATATTTGCTATAATCTTAGTTATAATAGTAGGAACTGTCCTGGCATACGCCGCGACTTCCCTTCAGCCATTGCGGGATAAAAATGTGCGCGAGGAAAAAATGCAAAACATTTTGTCAACCGTAGGTATTGAAACAACCCGGGATGAATCAAAGGTGTTATACACCCAGTACGTCAAGGAAGCTTACGCTTTAAATGAAAATGGTGAGATAATTGAAGGTGCAGATGCTTTTCAAATAAACCTTGCAAAAGAATTGAAAAAACCGGCGAACGAACAATCATTTCCAATTTACATAGCGAAAATTGAAGGGGAAAAATATTATATAGTTCCTCTACAGGGAAAAGGTCTATGGGATGCCATATGGGGTTATATTGCATTAAAAGACGATGTAAACACCATTAAAGGGGCTGTTTTTGACCACAAAGGAGAAACCCCGGGACTTGGAGGTGAGATTACACAGGACTGGTTTAGAGCGCGTTTTAAAGATGAGAAGATTTTTGATTCCAGCGGTAACCTGATTGGGGTATCGGTGGTTAAAGGAAGACCGGATCCAACAGATAAAGGCGATAATAAGGTTGATGCTATTTCTGGTGCAACCATTACCGGGGATGGGGTTTCTGATATGATCTCAGAAAGGTTACAACACTACCTTCCTTTTTTTAAGAAACAAGGGGAAATTAAAGCTGCAATTCAGTAATTATGACAAAAGATAAAAACAGAGTTTCCGAGGAAAAGGAAGCAAAGAAAAAAGAAATGATCTTGTTCTTGTCAGATTCAAAAGAAAAAGAACATTTTCTGTCAAAGAAAAACCGGAAGTTATTATCTGATCCGTTAAACGATGATAACCCGATCACTGTCCAGGTATTGGGGATTTGCTCGGCCCTGGCAATTACGGTACAATTGGAACCTGCAATTGTTATGGCTATTGCTGTAGTGGCGGTTATGGTATTTTCAAATGTGATAATTTCACTTATCAGAAATTTAATTCCTAATAGAATTAGGATTATAGTTCAATTGGTGATTGTTGCAGCGTTGGTAGTTTTAGTAGACCTGGTTCTTAAAGCTTATGCCTACGATGTCAGTAAACAGCTATCGGTATTTATTGGGCTTATTATCACCAACTGTATCATTATGGGCCGTCTTGAGGCCTTCGCTTTAGCTAATAATGTTTACAAATCATTTCTTGACGGAATTGGAAATGGTGCCGGATACGGTCTTATCCTTATAATTGTAGCTTTTTTCAGGGAATTGCTTGGTGCAGGTAAATTATTTGGATTTGAAGTATTAGGGCATAGAGCCGCCACGGCTGCTGAATCTACTGGTCTTTATTCCTTTGGATATGAAAACAACGGGTTAATGCTTCTCTCTCCAATGGCACTTATTGTAATTGGGATTATCATTTGGGTGCAACGTTCCAGAAACCGTAAACTAATTGAACAAAATTAATAGCTCAACAGCAAAAACAAGATAACAATGGAATATGTAAATTTATTTGTTAGAAGTATTTTCATAGAAAATATGATTTTTGCCTACTTCCTGGGAATGTGTTCCTATCTGGCGGTGTCAAAAACAGTTAAAACAGCAGTAGG
>JBDNHN010000229.1:0-6592 GCA_041688725.1 Gillisia sp. | reverse complement strand
CAAGATTGCTTTGTACCTGTTTAGGTTTTTAAGGCATATTCCGGTTCCGCGAACCACGGCTCTCAATGGGTCTTCAGCAATATACACGGGAAGGTCTGTTTTTAAGGATAGACGTTTATCCAATCCTCTTAACATAGATCCTCCACCGGCAAGGTAAATACCTGTATTGTAAATATCGGCAGCCAGTTCCGGCGGGGTTTGAGACAGGGTTTCCATTACGGCATCTTCAATCCTCAGGATAGACTTATCAAGGGCTTTGGCAATCTCACGATAAGAGATTTGAACCTGTTTAGGTTTTCCTGTAAGCAAATCACGTCCCTGCACGCTCATTTCTTCAGGCGGAACTTCCAGATCTTCAGTCGCGGCTCCTATTTGAATTTTAATTTTTTCAGCAGTGCGCTCTCCCACGTATAAATTGTGCTGGGTACGCATATAATACACGATGTCGTTTGTAAAAACATCACCTGCAATTTTAATTGATTTGTCGCAAACTATACCTCCTAAAGCAATAATGGCAATTTCGGTGGTACCACCTCCTATATCAATGATCATATTCCCTTTAGGCTGCATAATATCTATACCAATTCCAATAGCAGCTGCCATCGGTTCATGGATTAGGTAAACTTCTTTTCCATTAACACGTTCGGCACTTTCTTTTACCGCCCTCATTTCCACTTCGGTAATTCCGGAAGGGATACAAATTACCATTCTCAAAGCAGGCGTAAAAAACCGCTTTTTTAATGCCGGAATTTCTTTGATAAACATGCTTATCATTTTTTCACTCGCGTCAAAATCGGCAATCACCCCGTCCTTTAATGGGCGTATGGTTTTAATGTTTTCATGGGTTTTTCCCTGCATCAGGGCAGCTTCTTTTCCCACGGCAATAATTTTTCCTGTAGTCCTGTCTCGGGCAACTATAGAAGGGCTATCCACAACCACTTTATCGTTGTGTATTACCAGAGTATTTGCAGTTCCTAAATCTATTGCTATTTCTTCAATGAGAAAATCAAAAAATCCCATAGTATTTTATGTTGAGGTTAGGTAAATGTAGTGAAATTAATGTTTGAAATGGCGGGTTCCTGTAATCACCATTGCAATGTTATTTTGGTTGCAATAATCTATGCTCAACTGGTCCTTTATAGAACCACCGGGCTGGATTACGGCTGTGATTCCTGCATTCCCTGCAATTTCCACACAATCCGGAAAAGGGAAAAAGGCATCACTTGCCATTACTGCTCCTTTTAAATCGAAATTAAAAGCTTTGGCTTTAACAATACTTTGGTTCAAAGCATCTACTCTGGAGGTTTGTCCGGTTCCGCTTGCCAGTAATTGTTTGTTTTTTGCAAAAACAATGGTGTTGGATTTTGTGTGTTTGCAAATTTTAGAAGCAAAGATCAAATCATTTAACTCGTTTTCATTGGGTTTATTGTTGGTAACCAACTTTAAATCCTCAAGTCGGTCGGTTTTGGAATTGCTGTCCTGCACCAAAACTCCGTTTAAACATGACCTCACTTGTTTTTCTGGAAGTTCTATTTCTTTTTGAATCAGGATGATCCGGTTTTTCTTTCCTTTTAATATTTCCAATGCTTCTGCATCATAAGTTGGTGCAATTACTACTTCACAAAATAATTTATGAATCTCCTCAGCGGTAGCTTTGTCAATTTTGACATTGCTTATTAAAACCCCGCCAAATGCTGAAACAGGATCTCCTGCCAATGCATCGTTATATGCTTTTACAAGAGTGTCCCGTTGTGCAAGTCCGCAGGCATTATTATGCTTTAAAATTGCAAAAGTAGGACTGTCATTTTTGAATTCGTTTATCAGGTTCACCGCGGCATCTACATCCAGCAAATTGTTGTAGGACAGTTCTTTCCCGTGCAATTGATCGAAAATAGCATCAAATTCCCCGAAAAATGTTCCTTTTTGATGTGGGTTTTCCCCGTAACGAAGTTCTTTTCCTTTTTGGAAACCCAATTTAAATACATTTTCTTCTGAATTAAAAAAGTTGAAAATAGCGGTGTCGTAATGTGAGGAGACGTTAAATGCTTTTCCCGCAAATTTTTTCCGATCTTCAAGGCTTGTTTCTCCGTTGTTTTGAGAGATCAATTCTAAGAATTCAGAGTAATCATCAACAGAAGAAACGCAAAGCACATCCTTGAAGTTCTTTGCTGCAGCACGAATCAGGGATATTCCCCCAATATCAATTTTTTCAATGGTATCTTCTTCAGAAGCTCCTGAAGCAACCGTTTTTTCAAATGGATACAGATCCACGATCACAATATCGATCTGAGGGATTTCAAATTCCTTCATTTCGGCAACATCGTTAGCATTGTCCTGTCTGTTCAGGATTCCTCCAAAAACTTTTGGATGCAGGGTTTTTACCCTTCCGCCTAAAATAGAAGGATAGGAAGTCAGGTCCTCTACAGGGATAACTTCTATTCCCAAATCTTTAATATATTTCTCTGTACCACCGGTAGAGTAGATAGTAATTCCAAGTTGATGCAGTTTTTTTGCGATGGGTGCAAGTCCATCTTTACTAAATACTGAAATCAGGGCAGATTTCGCTAATTTTAAATCGCTCATTGTGTTGAATTTATTCTGGTTGCAAAAGTAACCAAATCACTAAATAATTTGAACATCTAAACTTTTATTTCTCAAAAAAATTGTAACGAAAATTTCATCTCTGCGTCTTATCTTTAATATATGCAAAACACCTGATTTTACTATGCTGATTTATTTAAGGGTCTTAAAGGAAAGTTTCAATTTTGCTATTAATGCATTAAGAAACAATAAACTGCGAACCTTTCTCTCGCTTTTGGGGGTTACTATTGGCATTTTTTCAATCATAGCGGTGCTTGCAGCGGTAGATTCCCTGCAGCGTGAAATAAAAGGCAGCCTGAGTTCTTTGGACAACAGCACCATTATTTTAATGCGGTTCTCCTTTGGTCCCTCCGAAATTCCCAGGTGGAAAAGGGAGCAATTCCCGGATATGTCTTATGATGAATATCAATACCTAAAACGAAATTTACCGAATACCGAAGCTGCCAGTTTTTCAATGAATGTGCCCCGGGAATCCATTAAATTTGAAGAGAAAACTACTACCAATGTAGATATAGCTGCGGTTACCCAGGAATATCTTCAAATTGAAGATTTGCAAATAGCCCAGGGACGGTTTTTTAATGAATCTGAATCTACAAGTGGTTCTCCGGTTATTGTTCTGGGGTATGAGATTGCTCAAAATCTTTTTGGAGAAAGCAATCCCCTTGGGAAAGAAGTTCGGCTTTACGGCCGAAAATTTTTTGTGATAGGGGTTCTTGAAAAGGAGGGTGCCGGTTTATTTGGCAATTCAAAGGATGCAAGCGTATGGTTGCCGGTTAATGTGGTGCGAAGGGTTTACGGCGATAATAATAAGTCCACCTTCCCCCAAATAATATTGAAACCGGAGGACGGGGTAGATAATGCCGAATATATAGCGATTTTAAAACAGAAATTGAGAAATTACCGCGCGTTGAAACCGGATGAAGTAGATAATTTTTTTGTGAATCAGTTGCAGGGATTTGCCGATCTAATAGATAATATCACCGGGCAAATGAATTTTATTGGACTTATAATCAGTGGATTCTCCCTTCTGGTAGGTGGTTTTGGAATTGCGAATATCATGTTTGTAAGCGTGAAAGAACGCACCAATCTTATTGGAATACAAAAATCCCTGGGAGCTAAAAACAGATTCATATTATTTCAATTTTTGTTTGAAGCCGTTATTCTTGCAATAATTGGAGGATTGATAGGATTGGTCCTGGTATGGGGTGTCTCTTTGGCCGCATCTCAGTTTACGGGCGATTTTGAATTTATACTTTCTCCCTGGAATATGTTTATTGGTACAGCGGTTTCCGCCGTTATCGGGTTAATCTCCGGGATAATCCCGGCAATCTCAGCTTCCAAACTGGATCCTGTGGAAGCCATTCGAACCGGAATGTAAAATTAGATTTGAGATATTGGATATTAATATTGAGATATAGAATTTGAGATTTTTTTCGATCTTTTCTCTTGCTTCTTTTTTAACTTCGAATTTCTAACTTAAAATTCCCGCTACCTTCTCATTTACAAATTCTAAAAACCGTTCATCTTCAGTTGAAAATGGATTTGCTGTATTGGAATCTATATCAATTTGACCTACATTTTCACCATTTAAAAATAATGGGACCACAATTTCCGCTTTTACGTGTATGCTGCAGGCAATGTAATTGTCCTGTGCTTTTACATCTGCAACAACAAAATTTTGATTTGAAACGGCTACCTGTCCGCAAATCCCTTTTCCAAAGGGAATAATAAGATGATCTGTTGGTTCTCCAGCAAAAGGCCCTAATTTCAATTCGTTTTTATCGCCATTTTTAAAATAAAAGCCCACCCAGTTGTAATAGGCGATATTTTCTTTTAACAGATCGCATATCTGGGTTAACCTGTTGTCTACCGATAACTCCCCGCGGTTTAAAATTGATTCTACCTGAGGTTTTAATGATTGAAATGGCATAGTATTATTTTTTTTGCAAAAGTATTTAAAAATATTAGGATGTGGGCCTTGTAATTTTATATAGATTTGTTAAAACCGAATTTCCTTTGCTCCAATTATTTAAAAAATACAAATCGGTCATTCGATTTATTCTCATTTTTTTGGGAAGCTATTTTATATTATCCATTTTATATAATGGATATCTGGAATTTTTTCAATCCCAAAAATATTACCCCGATTTTTTTACTCACCTGGTAGCGGTACAAAGTGAAATAATTATAGAAAGTCTGGGATATTCCTCTAAAATCCTTCCGCACCAGCAGGAATTGTCCATGAAATTATTTATCAATAACGTTTTTCTTGCGCGGGTTGTAGAAGGCTGCAATGCAGTAAGCGTCATTATTCTGTTCACATCTTTTGTGCTCTCATTTTTTGCCAAAATTAAAACCACTTTTTTATTTATTCTTGCCGGGACGGTGATAATTTATGTGATGAATATCCTTCGAATTGCCATATTGGCCATAGGGATCTATAAATATCCACAACATTCAGAATTTTTGCACAGCATCGTATTCCCGCTTATTATTTATGGGACAGTATTTCTTTTATGGATAATTTGGGTGAGAATCTTTTCAAAAATTTCAGCTTTATGAAAGCGATATATAGAATAATAGGGATCGGATTTTTGGTGGCACTATTGGCGCTTATTCGGTTTTATGAAAAAAGCCTTTTTTATGATCCTTTAATCGATTTTTACCGTGCTGAATACCTTCACGGAGTTATTCCCCAATTTGAAACCGGAAAATTTTTGCTTCACGTATTTTTTCGATTTTGGATGAATTCCGCACTTTCTCTGTCAATTTTATATGTGGCCTTTTTGGATAAAAACATACTTAAATTTTCGTTCTTTTTATATGTAATCCTATTCATTGTAAGCTTTTCCGTATTCGCGTTTTTAATTTTTCAAATTGAAGAACAACATTTTATGGCTTTATTTTACGTGCGAAGGTTTTTAATCCATCCGTTATTTGTCATCATCTTATTGCCGGCGTTTTACTATTACCGACTTAAAATTCGGAATAACAATAAATTTAAAACTTTATCCCCGAAAACCTAAAGCCGCCTAGAACCATATTAGTTACTTTTGTATACCTCAAATTAATCTGAATCAATTGGAATTCAGATTAATTTGAGGTCTTAAAAAAATATTTTGTATCTTTACAAGCGATGAAAAAAGGATTTTACAAATCGATTTCCACTGTTCTGGCACTTTTAGTGCTAGTTTCAACTTTTTCGTTTACCATTGACAAACATTTCTGCGGAAACCTTTTAGTAGATCATGCTATTTTTTCCAAGGCCACATCTTGTGGCATGGACATGCATTCTCATTCGAAAACTGAGGGGACTGATTCGAAGGATCAGGATAATTGTTGTACAAACCAAAGCATTTCGGTAAATTGTCAGGATGAACTTAAAACATCCTTTCAAATGCCGGATCTCAACCCACAAGTATTTGTCACTTCATTTATCTACACTAATATTAATTTATTTGAAGGTTTACCACAGCAGGTAATCCCTTTTAAAAATTATACACCGCCTCTTATCGTCAAGGACATCCCGGTTCTTAACGACACTTTCCTTATTTGATTATTTAATGATTTTTTTGGTACAATAATTTATTTAGTGAATTAAGTATACACTATTTTTTATTGTATCTGTTTAAAAAAAGTGATGTTCATCATTTATATATATATATATATATATACCTTTTTTATTAGATAATTAAAAACCAAATGCTATATGCTTAATAAAGCTATTCGTTATTTTCTTGAAAACAAGTTAATAACATTTATTTTACTTTTCGCTTTTATTATTGGGGGGTATATAACAGCCCCTTTTAATTGGGAAAGCTCATTAATAGAACGAAGTCCGATTCCTGTTGATGCCATACCTGATATAGGTGAAAACCAACAAATTGTATTTACCGAATGGGCAGGTCAATCGCCCCAAGATATTGAGGACCAAATTAGCTATCCGTTAACTACGGCCTTATTAGGCATTCCAGGAGTAAAAACTATTCGT
>JBDNHN010000228.1:0-2160 GCA_041688725.1 Gillisia sp. | reverse complement strand
GAGAAAGCGATGGAAATGCGGGATAAATACGGTTTGGACGGCGCGATGATTGGCCGTGCAAGCATTGGATATCCTTGGTTTTTCAGGGAAGTGAAACACTATTTTAAAACAGGGGAACATATGGCCCCTCCTACTTTGGAAGAACGGGTAGAAGCAGCCAGGAAGCATCTTCAAATGGCCATCGACTGGAAGGGTGAGAAATTAGGCGTTTTTGAAACCCGCAGGCATTACACCAATTATTTTAAAGGGATCCCGCATTTTAAAGAATATCGGTCAAAAATGGTGACCTGTGATCATTCTGTTGATGTTTTTGCCGTATTTGACGAGGTAGAAAGGGAGTTTTCAGGCTACGAATTCATTTAAATCTCCAAGGCTTTTTTGCTTCGGCTTGCCGCAATATAAGAAGCCGCGAGTCCTAAGATCCCAATTGTAAGAAACACCAATAATATATTGGTGGCCTTAATCTTTACAGGATATGGAAGGCTGGGAGTGATCATCACAAAATTAAATTGAAGTTGCAGATATACCAGGCCAATTCCGCATATCAGGCCAATTGCGCCACCCGCTATCGTCAATAATGCACCCTGCAGAAAAAAGATGTTTTTAATACTGTTGGGTGTAGCTCCCAGATTGTAAAGTGTCCTGATATTTTCCCTTTTATCCAGGATTACCATAATGACGGAACCTATAACGTTGAATAAGGCAATGATCAACACCAAAGTAAAGATGAGATAAACTGCCAGGTTTTCGGTATTCAGCATTTTATAGAGCGTTTCATTGAGTTGCGCACGGTTTTTAATCACTATTTCCTCATCAAAAACTTTTCTGATTTGCGATATCAAAGTTTCCTGATCAACTCCGGGATTCAATTTCAGTTCGACTGAAGAAATCTGATTTTCATCCAATTCAAGCAAATTCCGAACAAAATTGATGTTGGCAAATACATATTTGCTGTCCAGCTCTTCATTTACGCTGTATATTCCTGTAACAATAACACTTTCTTTGTTGAATGCATCGGCAGGATTTGTGATCTGGCCTTTTCCGGGGCGGGGAACCATGATATCAAGTAAATTGGTATAATCAAAAGCGCTTAAGGTGAGCAATCTTGAAATCCCGTTTCCCACCACCACCTGAAAATCACTTTCGGTAAGCCAGTTCCCATATACTAGGGAGCTGTCAATATTGTTCACTTTTTGATAATTGGCATCTACGCCTTTTATAAAAGCCGTGTGGTTTTTGGATTTGTAATTCAGGAAAACGCGTTCTTCAATTATTTCTGAATGGGCGTTGATTCCTTCTATTTTTAAAAGTTTTTCCCTTTCTTCATCTGAAAAAATTATTGTTTTTCCGCTTGACGGAAATACTTTGAGATCCGGATCAAATTCATTTGAAAAGGAAAGACTGAAATCTTTTAGGCCCGAAAAGCCGGAGAGTACAATAATTAAGGAGAAAGCCCCTGCAAATACGCCAATGGCAGCAATAATGGTAATAATATTGATTGCATTGTTGCTGCTTTTGGTAAAAAGGTACCGCCTGGCAATATAGAGGGAAAAATTCAATTTATGATTTTTTCCGACGCCCCAATAAATCGGGTTGGTCGATAGGGTTATCTTCCCCTTTTATGGATTTTTCTATTTTTTCTATATAATCCAGGGAATCGTCCACAAAAAAGTCCAGATCGGGCATGCGACGCAATTGATGTTTGGTGCGCTGCGCCAATTCGTGTTTGATCTTAAATTTTATCAGGTTTATTTCATCCAATATTTCCTGTGCATTTTTAGAAGGAAAAACGCTCAGATATGCTTTTGCTATAGAGAGATCGGTAGTGACCTTAACTTTAGAAACAGAAATCAAAATTCCCTTAATCCCGGAATCCCTCAAGTGGTTTGAAAGAATTTCTGCCAAATCCTTTTGTAAAACCCCGCCTATTTTTTTTTGTCTATTTGTTTCCATAGTGCAAAAGTAACAATTTTAAATATTATAGTATTTTTATAATCGGAAATTAGCTAATTTATCTGAAAGCATTTGCAACTAAAATCTCCTTAAAACTGAAGTTTGGAAAACCAATTTCAGGAAATGAAGAAGAAAATTAATGATTTATTATTCGTGCACCTGCCTGCCGGCAGCTTTCGAAGCTATTTTTGCAATATTAAATTTTTT
>JBDNHN010000227.1:0-23618 GCA_041688725.1 Gillisia sp. | reverse complement strand
TTGTGAAAAACTTCAGCCAAATAATGCTGTGGTCTTTTTTGAGCTTGGTAAAAATTATAAATTGCTGGAAAATGTTGAGTTGGCCATTTCAAATCTACAAAAGGCAAACAGGTTACAACCCAATAGGGAATGGGTATTGGTTGCATTAATGGAAGCCTATTACTTTAAAGGCGATACCGAACAGGCGATTTTAACAACTCAGGATCTGATTCCTTTCAACTCCAAATATTATGAAAACCTGGCAAATCTGTATTTTAAATCTCAGCAGTTTGATAAACTTTTAGCCTTATTGGACGACCTGGACAGAAAAATGGGAATTAATGAATTCAGGAAGAGTATGCGCCTGCAGGTTTACGCAACAACCAAAAATACTTCGGCACAAATTGTAACCCTGAAGAAAGCTATCTCTGCCAATCCTGATATCGAAACCAATTACCTTAGTTTGATTTTGGTTTATAGTGAAGAAGGAATGGAAAAGGAAGCTTTTGAAATTTCGGAACAATTGCAGCAGGTTTTTCCAACTTCAAAAGTGGTTCATCTGGCGCTTTACAAATTTTATCTGAATGCCAATAATACTCGCGAAGCCATAAAATCCATGAGAATTGTTTTGGAAGCCGAAGAAATTGACCCAAAATCTAAAATTCAGGTTTTAAATGATTTTTTGATTTTTGTAAATAATAATCCTTCATATGAAAATGAGTTAAAACAAGTTATCAAATTATTTTCAGAAAAGGAAAATAGCCCAGAGATCTATCAAAAACTGGGGGAATTTTTTATGATCAATAATGATAAGCAGAAGGCCCTGACTTATTTTGAATTAGGGATCGCCGTAAATTTGGATAATTTTGAGCTGCTTCAAAACACGTTGCTTTTGCAATTGGAACTCGCAAAATATGATGAAGCATTAAAATTGAGTAAGATTGCGTTAGAAATATTTCCGGTACAGCCAATACTTTATTTGATAAGGGGTGCGGCCTTAAATAAACAACAAGCTTACCGGGAGGCGGAGGAAATACTTACATTTGGCCTGGATTATGTAATAGATAACAAAATAATGACGATTGATTTTTATGAGCAGTTGTCTATTGCTTATGCCGGATTAGGGAATACCCAAAAAACTCAGGAATTCCTTGAAATTGCCAGTCAACTTAAAAAAGCAGCCAATTAAATGTATAAAAAAGCATTCACAATTATAAGTATTTGTATTCTTCTCGCTTCCTGCGGAAGTAAAAAGAAAAGGCTGGAAATTGAAGATCTTGCCACCGCCAGGGTTGTTGCCATGCATTACAATAATGAACCCCGTTTTAAAACAATAAACAGCCGGATACGGTTAAAATATCAGGATCAGGACCGTTCACAATCGGTTACGTTAAGTTTCAGGATGCAAAAAGACAGTGCTATTTGGATGAGCGCCCAAATATTGGGAATTCCATTGGCGAAGGCACTCATTACCAAAGACAGGGTAAGTTATTACGAAAAAATAGGCAAAACCTATTTTGAAGGTGATTTCAGCCTGCTCAGTCAATGGCTAGGGACTCCACTGGATTATCAGAAACTTCAAAATTTACTCATTGGTCAAAGTATTTATGATCTGAGAGATCAGCGATATAAATTAACCGAGTCTGCGCGCGGATATCAATTGGTTCCTTCTTCAGAACTGGATATTATAAAAAAAATGATTCTGATGGATTCAAAAACTTTTAAAGCCATAGCGGAACAACTTTCACAAGAAAAAGAAAACAGGAACGTTACCGTTACCTATTCAAAATATCAACGTGTAGAAAATCAACTTTTTCCTGAAGATATAAAAATTATTGCCAATGAGACCAATAAAAGCACTCAAATAGATCTCTCATATCGTTCTGTAAGCTTTGATGAACCGGTAAATTTTCCTTTTGAAATCCCTTCAGGATATGATGAAATTGTGATAGAATAATGAGAATTCTAAACCCTACACTTCAATTAGTTTTGTTAACCTTCCTTTTTTTTGGAGGATTAACTGTGCAATCCCAAAACACCAAAGAAGATCTAGAGGAGCGGCGCCTTGAACTCAGGGAAGAGATCCGGAAGATCAACAGCCTTAGGAGTTCAAATAAATTAAGGGAAAAATCGGTACTTACGGAGGTTGAGGATTTGGACAGACAAATTCGCACTACTGAAAAGTTGATCAAAGTGACTAATCAGCAAGCTAATTTGCTAACCCGAGATATCAACTCAAATACCAACAAAATTCAACAGCTTCGCAAGGAATTGGTAAAACTCAAGGAAGATTACGGTCAGATGATCGAGAAATCCTATAAGAGTAAATCCCAACAAAGCAGGGTAATGTTCTTATTATCCTCAGAAAGCTTTTTGCAGGCCTATAAACGGCTTCAATATATGAAGCAATATGCAAACTACAGAAAGAAGCAGGGAGATCAGATAAAGGAAGGTACGCAGGAATTACAGGTATTCAACACTAACTTATTAAAGCAAAAGAAGGAGAAGGATAAATTAATAGCCGAAAACAGGGAAACCAGGGCGCAACTTGGAAAAAACAGTCAGTCCCAACAAGTATTGATGAAAAGCATCCGGCAAAAGGAAGGCCATTTTGCTTCTCAAATCAGAAAAAAACAACAGGAGATAGATGCAATTGACAGGCAAATTGATGAAATTATAAGGGCTTCTATCGCTGCGGCTAACAAAGAAAGCGGTTCCACTTCCCGAAGTGCCTTTGAATTAACTCCTGAGGCGAAAGCTCTTGCAGTAAATTTTGCAAGCAACAAGGGGAAACTTCCGTGGCCCGTGCGCTCGGGTGTGGTAACTATGCGATTTGGAACCCAACCACATCCAATAGTAAAATCCACCACAATTAACAGCAATGGGGTGAGAATAGATACTGATAAAGGAGAAAAAGCACGTGCTATTTTTGATGGTACCGTGAGTGAGGTGCAGGCCGTTAAAGGTGCGAATAAGGCGGTTATGGTAAGGCACGGGGATTATATCACCATTTACAACAACCTTTCAAAGGTTTTTGTGAGCAAAGGAGATACAGTTTCTTTGGGCCAGGATTTAGGAGAAATTGCCACCAGTACGAGCTCCGGGAAAACCACTCTGCACTTTTTGATCTATAAAAATACCGATAAAATGGATCCTGCGGATTGGATCCTGAGAATGTAAAAAAATTGGGTAAATCAACACTTCTCAAGATGAATTTATCAATAAATTACCGGGTAATAATGAGAGGCTTAAATAATAAAGGATTGGTTTTAATCTAAAAACAAGGCTTTAAGCTCTGTCGCCTCTTTTGGTTTCATTTTACCTGCCAGGACCAAACTCAATTGTTTTCTTCGTAAGGCGGCAATAAAACGGTCTTTTTCAAGCTTTGTTTCCGGTTCCAGTGCAGGTACAGCAACAGGAATTCCGGTTTCGTCAACTGCTACAAAAGTATAAATGGCTTCGTTGGCTTTACTTTTCATCCCACTTTCCCTGTCTTCAACCCAAACATCAATAAAGATTTCCATAGAGGTTTTAAACGCACGTGAAACGGCAGCTTCTACAGTTACCACGCTTCCCAGTGGAATAGCTTTATTAAACGCAACAAAATTTACAGAAGCGGTTACCACAATTCTGCGGCTGTGTCGTCTGGCAGCGATACTGGCAGCACGATCCATTCTGGCTAATAATTCTCCTCCAAATAAATTGTTTAAAGGATTGGTTTCGCTTGGCAAAACCAAATCGGTAAGGATAGTACGGGAATCTTTCGGTGTTTTTGCTTGCATTTGGCCAAAGGTACAGCGCAACAGGACTTTTTAAGTTAATAAACTATTAAAGTTCCTGGATGAGCATCCAGGCGCCCTCATTAGAGTTTTTGGCTTTTCTCAACATTTCCATTGCTTCCTTTCTGGTTTGGAAACTTCCATAAACCACCTGATGAAGCTTGTATTTATTCTCGCCAATATATCGGGCATTAAATCCTTCTTTTTTAAGTTCATCCACTTTTTTGTGCGCATTATCTTCCACCCGGAATGCTCCGGCGACAATATGGTAATTGCCAATTTGATTGATTACAGTAAAAGTAATTTCGGGTAAAGGATTGTCTATTATAAAAGTGGCTTTTTGAATTTTTTGTTGCAGTTGTGATTCTGCCGCCTGATATTCGGCTACGTTGTGCTGGGTAACCTGATTGCTATAGATGTTCAATCCGGTAAATCCTGCAAGCCCAATGGCTATCAAACCAATTGCGGCATATTTTAAGTAAGATTTGCTATTCCTTCTTTCAGGGGTGAAATGTATTGGCGCTTTCTCTTCCAGTTCCTGCACTTGTTTTTTCAACACTTCCCTTTTTATTGAAGTTGCCGGAACATTCCCCAATCCAAAAGCTTCTGCCAGGTAATTGGTGTTCTCAAGGGGTTCAAATTGTAAATTATCCTCGGAAGAAAGTGAAAAACCACCGATATTTTCAAGGTTAACCTTGTTTTCTTTCTCCAATTGAAGGTTCAAATTATGAACAAATTCTTCTATTTTATATATTGAAGCCGGATAGCTGAGTCCTTCCGCACCGGCGAGATAATTTGCCAATAAACCGTCGTTTTTCTGCAGTTGTGCATTAAAGGAAATAAGTTTTTTGGGAGGATAAAAAGCTTGTGACTTTTCATCAAATTGAGCCGAGACCTTTTGAGTTAAAAATGCTCCAAAACCGGGCAAAATAACACATTCGTATCGGTACAGTAAATCGGATATGTGGGTGGCTAGCGTCATTGAAACAAATGTAAGATTTAAAGTGCAGGCATAAATTTAGCCAAAGATTTGTTATTAACAAATCTTTTTGTCAGTATTTTCTGAAGAACTTTGGTTTTCTTATTTATTGAAAATGAATGTATAACGAAGGAATTGTACTATTTTTAATCTCAATTTTTAAGGGAAATCAAAATCCATTTAAAAGTTGAAAGTTAGCTTTTGTCACATTGGTTGATCATTATACCTTTTGATAACCGCGATTTTGATTCTTTTGAAGACCTGCAAACTTATGGAACAATCAGATTTATTATACATTCTAGCCTTGCAAAGTGTTCCAAATATGGGGGATAGCACCGCAAAAAAGCTAATCCGGAAATTAGGTTCGGCCAAGGCCGTATTTAACTCAAGAAAGGAAACACTTTTAAAAATTGACGGGGTAGGAAATATAAAATTGAAAGGGCTGAACACTAAGGAACGATTGCTCGCTGCAGAGGCGGAATTGAATTTTATTGAGAAGAACAACATCGAGTTAAGTTATTATCAGGATGAAAAATATCCGGATAAACTGAAGCATTGTTTGGATGGGCCCATCCTGCTATTTTCCAGGGGCAATATCGATCTCAAGAATAAAAAAATTATCAGTATTGTAGGGACCAGAAGGGTGACCACTCAAGGAATTGCATTTTGCGAGAATTTTATTGAAGAACTGGCGCCTCTCAATCCGGTGATAATATCCGGATTTGCTTATGGGGTGGATATTACAGCCCAAAAAGCAGCTGTAAAATACGGCCTTCAAACAGTAGGCTGCCTGGCTCATGGGTTAAATCAGATCTATCCCAAAGTGCATGAGAAGTACGTGTCCGAGATTGAAGAAAACGGTGGGTTTTTTACCGATTTCTGGAGCAGTCAGGAATTTGACCGCAACAATTTTTTAAAACGAAACCGGATCATTGCTGGATTAAGCGAAGCTACGGTAGTAATTGAAAGCGCTGAAAAAGGTGGTTCCCTGGTAACTGCCGATATTGCAAATTCCTATAACCGAGAAGTCTTTGCGGTACCGGGGAGGCCAACCGATAGCCAGAGCAGGGGCTGTAATAATTTAATAAAATGGCAAAAAGCCCATGTGCTCACCTGCGCAGCAGATATGATCTATATCCTGAACTGGGATATTAATCCTACAAAGGCTCCCCTACAAAAACAATTATTTATAGAATTAGAACCACAGGAACAACTGGTTTACGATTATTTAAATGAGGGAGGAAAACAACAGTTGGACATAATTGCCTTGAAATGCAATATGCCTACCTATAAAGCAGCAGGTGTTTTATTGGAAATGGAATTAAAAGGAGCCATAAGGCCACTTCCGGGAAAACTGTTCGAGGCTATTTAATAACCAAGTTTTATCCTTACCCTTTCTAAAACCTCGTTCGCAAATTTAGAAGCTTTTTGAGCACCTATATTTAAAGCTGCATCTATTTCCTCAGGATGATCCATATAATAATTGTAAAGTTCACGTTGCTTCTTAAATTTTTGAACGATCAAGTCAAACAGGGCTTGTTTTGCGTGTCCATATCCATAATTTCCGGAGAGGTAGTTGTCGCGCATTTGTTCTAACTGATCTTTTTCTGCCAATAATTTATATAGCGCAAATACGTTGCAGGTATCGGGATTTTTGGGTTCTTCAAGAGGAGTACTGTCCGTTTCAATCCCCATGATTTGTTTTCGAAGCTGTTTGTCAGATAAAAAGAGATTTATGGTATTTCCTTTGGATTTACTCATTTTATCCCCATCAGTCCCTGGAATATATTTTGTTTCTTCCTGAACTTTGGCTTCCGGAATCACAAAGGTTTCTCCCATCTGAGCGTGAAACCGGGAAGCTACATCGCGGGTCATTTCCACATGCTGTAACTGGTCTTTTCCTACCGGAACAATTTCGGCATCATATAGAAGAATATCAGCAGCCATAAGCATTGGATAGGAAAATAGTCCGGAATTGACATCTTCCAGCCTATCGGCTTTATCTTTAAATGAATGCGCTAAAGTTAAGCGTTGATATGGATAAAAACAGCTTAAATACCAGGACAGTTCGGTTACCTGTGGAATATCGCTTTGGCGATAAAAAACGGTTTTTTCAATATCTAATCCAAAGGCAAGCCAGGTAGCCGCAGTAGAATACGTGTTTTCACGTAAGTCTGCCGCATTTTTTATCTGTGTGAGCGAGTGCAGATTTGCAATAAATAAAAATGATTCGTTTTCGGGCCGGTTTGCCATTTCAATTGCCGGGATTATTGCACCAAGTAAATTTCCTAAATGCGGGGTTCCGGTACTTTGTACACCGGTAAGAATTCTTGCCATGGATTTTTTAAATTTTAACAAAGGTACTTCTTTTATGGAATTGGCTTAATTCATTTTAGTATTTTTGCCGTATATGAAGTTATTCAAATCTGTTTTAATTTTAATCTGGCGAATTTGGTTTTACATCCTGATGGGCTTGCCCATAATAGTTATGTTGCCATTTTTAATGATCTTCTCTTCTTCAGAAAAATTCTACACTCAATATTTCTATTGTACCCGCATTTGGGCTAAAACCATCCTGTACGGAATGGGATTTATTCCGAAGAAAATTTCTTCAGCAAAATTGATAAAGGGCAACAGTTATATGTTTGTGGCCAATCATGCGTCAATAATCGATATTATGATGATGCTGGCAGTAATAGACCATCCTTTTGTGTTTGTGGGAAAAAAGGAACTTACCAAAATTCCTCTCTTTGGATTTTTTTATAAACGCACCTGTATAGTGGTGGACAGAGCTGACAAAAAAAGCAGGCTTCGGGTGTTAGGTGAGGCCCAACGCAGGTTAAAACAGGGAAACAGCATCTGTATTTTTCCGGAAGGTGGCGTGCCGGTAGATAAAACAATTGAACTGGCTTTTTTTAAAGATGGAGCCTTCCGTTTGGCGATAGATCATGAAATTCCAATTGTACCTATTACATTTCACGATAACAAAAAACGATTTTCCTATACATTTTTTTCCGGAAGTCCTGGGATAATGAGGACTAAGGTGCACCAAACCATATCTACATTAAACAAAACGCAGACTGATAAACGAGGGTTAAAGAAACAAACCTTTGAAATTATGCTTAAAGAATTGAGAAACCCTTCCTTGTGAGATCTAGAATTTAAAGCTAAATCCTGAATAAACCCCGAAATAATAGGGTTTTACATCTCCGGTACCGTTGTTGAAAGTATTGATTTGATATTTAAATATGGGTTCCAAATTTAACTGAAATTGAGGGAAAATATCGTAATCTATACCAATTCCAATATTGGTGCTAAAACTAACCTTATTTAAATTGTTGCCTTCTCCCAAATTAGTCGAAAAATCTGAAGAGTTAAGGGAGATCATATTTTTATCTAAGAAAAGGGTACTTCCACCTCCAATAATATTCAGGCTAATTTGCTTATCTATAATCACATATTCAATTTCCAAAGGCACCTCAATAAACCCTAATTTTTGGTTGAGATATCCTGCAGTGGGAGAAGCAAGGCTTGCTCTGTTAAATTCGGCAGAGGCACTTATATTGCTGAATGGCCGCACACTCCTGTTTTCTATCCGGTAGTTTGGGATATTCCCATTATAGTTGATCCCGCTTAGCGCAGATGGATTAACCGCTGCGGTAAAGGCAATATCTCTTGTATTGTAACTCAAATCTACTTTGCTGATCCCGGAACGGATCCTGATCTTCTCTGAAATTTGATAGGCAATATTTATTCCATAGGAAATTGTTATTTCGCTGCTACCTTGATTGTTTGCAAATTGGTCGTCTATTGTATTGCCGCTTCCAAAGTTGTCGTAATAAATGGGAGCCGCCGTTGTAGAAACCCTAAGCTTTTTGTAAGGAATGGTTTTTTCGGTAATTTTTGCCAGTTCTTCTTCATTTTCGGAATTAGGGATAGGCAGGTCGCGCAATTGGATTTCAGGTTTAATTTCCTGATCAATTGATGCGATTTGTGATTCCGGTTTATTATGATCTGACGAAGTATAAGCTGAATTTTTTGAAACAATTGAAAGGTTTGGGGCCTGGGAAATGTTTTTAAAAGAATTCGTTTTAATGTTTTTCCGATGGTATTCTGCTTCCAAGGCTTCATTGGCCTCAAGGTTTTTGGTTTCTTTCATTAAGGCCTGAAGAACTTTGGAGGATCGAATCATATTTTGTGTGTAGGCGGAAGAAGCAATGCTGATCTCGCCAAAATTCTCATCTGCTAATGCTACAAATGCCTGGTTGTTATTTTTGCTTTTTTTGCTAAAAAATTCGTTTGAAAAAGTCACAAACAAAGCAAGGACAGCCGCAACCCCGGCAATTTTATACCAAAGTGGAAGAATGCCCCTTTTTCGTTTCTTTTTTTGTAAACGGGCGGAAATGTTTTTCCAAACAGCTTCACGTGGAGTTGATTCGAAATCCTTGAATTTCTCCTGATATAGTCTGTCTATATGCTTTCTATCTTTCATTGGTTATATTGAATACCTCGCCATTTTCACTTGATTGGCTTCAATTTTTTCTTTTAATATAAATCGCGCCCTGCTCAGATTTGATTTAGAGGTGCCGGTCGTTATTTCAAGCATTTCGGCAATTTCTTTATGGGAATAGCCATCTAATGCGTACAAATTGAAAACTTGCCGATATCTTTCAGGCAATTCCTGAATTATGAGCAACAAATAATCTATTGATAATAATTCTTCTTCAATCTCTAGTTCCGGTTCTTTTAACTGTTCTTCATTTACGATTTCAAAAACCCTTTCCTTTCTGTACTTCTGAAGGGTAGTATTAATCATAATTCGCTTCATCCAGCCTTCAAAAGAACCTTTATCTTGATATTGTTTAATTTTGGCAAATATTGTTATAAAGCCATCCTGCAGATTGTCCTCTGCCTGTTGATGGCTATTGGAATATTTTAAACACACAGCAAATAGTTTGTTGGCAAATAGCCTGTACAATTGCTCCTGGGCCCTGATATCCTGTTTTTTACAATTTTGAATGAGCTGGTTTAAACTCAATGCCGGGAATATTTCGTTAATTACTCAAATTTACGGCTGGATAACGGGGACTTCAATGATTAAAAATTCATCTTCTCCCAAAGCGTTTTTTCCCTGCCAGAAATTAAAGATATAAAAATCATCTCGTTCTGCAACAAAATTTAATGTAACACTATCTTGTAAATTGCCAGTGTCCACACAATTAGTATTGCTTGTGTGATGACTGCTCACCACTCCAATAAAAATCTTATTTTCATTTTTGGAAATGTCAAATCCCGAAAAATGATCACAATTTGTGGGGTGTTTATAAATTATCTCAATCCCGTAAGCCTGAGTGTGAACAAAACTATCGGGAAGTGTAACTGATAGGATTGACGCCAAATTTGGCGTCAGGCTCCCCGTATTATCGTCACTCGAACAACTTGTAAGAAAAGCGAATGAAAATAACAGTAATACTAATTTCTTCATCCGCAATAATTTACATCACCAGAGGCTTTACATTTAACAGATGCAAATACATATAAATGGTTGCGTATCTAAATGAAAAAATCCCGATAAATCGGGATTTTTTTTGTTATTCTTTTGCCTCCTTTAAGGCTTTCTTTATTTTCGCTTCCAGTTCCTCCATCAGTTCAGGATTATCTTTGAGCACTGCCTTAACTGCATCACGTCCCTGACCAAGTTTGGTGTCTTCATAGCTAAACCATGAGCCACTTTTCTTGATTATCTCATAATCTACCCCAATATCAATTATTTCTCCTATTTTTGAAATCCCCTCTCCATACATAATATCAAATTCAGCTACTTTAAACGGAGGGGCAACTTTGTTTTTCACAACTTTTACCCGGGTTTTATTTCCTAAAACATTCGCACTACTGTCCTTGATTTGAGTGGATCTTCTAATATCAAGCCTCAACGAAGCATAAAATTTTAAGGCATTCCCGCCGGTTGTTGTTTCAGGATTTCCAAACATCACCCCAATCTTTTCACGAAGTTGGTTGATGAATATAACAGTACAATTGGTTTTGCTTATGCTGGCAGTGAGTTTTCTCAAAGCCTGGGACATCAGGCGGGCGTGTAAACCCATTTTTGAATCGCCCATTTCCCCTTCAATTTCACTTTTTGGGGTAAGCGCAGCAACCGAGTCAATCACTATAATATCTATCGCTCCGGAGCGAATCAGATTATCGGTAATTTCAAGTGCCTGCTCTCCGTTATCGGGTTGCGAAATGATCAAATTTTCCAGATCGACTCCTAAATTTTCTGCGTAAAAACGGTCGAATGCGTGTTCGGCATCAATAAAGGCAGCTATTCCGCCGGCTTTTTGTGCCTGGGCAATTGCGTGTAATGTTAGGGTTGTTTTTCCTGAGGATTCAGGTCCATAAACTTCAATAACCCTTCCGCGGGGATATCCACCAACTCCAGTAGCTATATCTAAACCTAAAGATCCTGAGGAAATTGCTTCAACATCAGATACTGCCTGATCACTCATTTTCATGACAGTTCCCTTGCCGTAGGTTTTGTCCATTTTATCCAGTGTAAGTTGCAAGGCTTTTAATTTGGCTTCTTTTTCTTTATCGTTACTCATATTTTTTATCTTATTAAATGCGTGCAGCTAAAATACTATAACTTTTCTGTCACTACAATTTTAACACGCAACCTTTTTAAAATTTCTGCATCTACTTAAAAACAACTTAGTTTATGAGGTTTCAAAAAATAAGTTTGCTTTTGAATGGATTTGGGTCTGCAACTACCATTTTAATGAATAGTAGTTGTAGACTTGACGGGGGCTAATTCGTTATTTAATTTTTTAGAAAGAAAATTAAAATTAAAATAACGAATTAGCCGTTCGAAAAAAAGCATCAAATAACCAATTTGATGCTTTTTTTATTGACCTGACCTCAAAAAAAAGTAACAGAATCATACTTTTCATTGGGTAGGCATCATAAAAATCACCTTATTTTGAAAGTAGAAATTTAATATTCGGAAATTTCATCTAAAGAATATTCTACATCCCGCTCTTCCTTTTTCCCTGCCCTTATTAATTTCATTTCCTCAACAGCCTCTCATATTTCGCTTATAAGTTCAGCTTTTGGATTGGTAAAGGATGAAGCTTTATAAAGGAAATACCTTGCAGTACATCTAGGATGGAGGCGGCTTTATCGTCGGAAATTTCTGCGAGAATCTTCATAGTCAAAAAGTTACATCAAGAACCACTTTTCAAAAAAGAAGGTTTAAGATTTGAAAATAACGGATTAGCTATCGATAAAAAAAGCATCAAAGTACCAATTTGATCCTTTTTTGTTGACCTGACCTCAAAAAATCCTTACTTTTGCAGCCTGTTCTTCCATTTAGAACAGAATATATTTTCTCACTTAAACTGTTTATAGCATGCAACTATACAACACCTTAAGCGCAGAAGAAAGGGCCGGGCTTATAGATGAAGCGGGCAAACAACGACTTACGTTGTCTTTTTATGCGTATGCAAAAATTGAAGATCCAAAATCTTTTCGAGACACCTTATTCTTAGAGTGGAATCCTTTAGAGGTCCTCGGCAGAATTTATGTTGCCAAAGAGGGTATTAATGCGCAACTCTCACTTCCTGCAGATAATTTTTATGAATTCAAAAAAGTCATTGAAGAATATGATTTTATGCGGGGAATTCGCCTGAATATCGCTGTGGAACACGATGATCATTCCTTTTTAAAGTTAACAGTTAAGGTGCGCAATAAAATTGTTGCCGATGGACTTAAGGATGAGAGTTTTGATGTAACCGATATAGGCGTTCACTTAAAAGCAGAAGAATTCAACAGCCTTCTAAACGATCCAAATACAATTGTAGTGGATATGAGAAATCATTACGAAAGTGAAATTGGTCATTTTAAAGGTGCAATTACTCCCGATGTGGATACTTTTCGGGAATCTCTCCCCATTATTGAAAACCAACTTGCAGCTCATAAGGAAGACAAAAACCTTTTGATGTATTGTACCGGAGGAATTCGATGTGAAAAAGCAAGTGCCTTTTTTAAGCACAAAGGATTTAAAAACGTCTATCAGCTGGAAGGCGGAATTATTGAATATACACGTCAAATAAATGCTGAAAAATTAGAAAGTAAGTTTATTGGTAAAAATTTTGTTTTTGACCACCGTCTTGGGGAACGCATTACAAATGATATAGTTTCCCAATGCCACCAATGTGGAAAACCTTGTGACAACCATACCAATTGCGCTAATGATGCCTGCCATTTGCTCTTCCTTCAATGTGATGAATGTAGAGATTCAATGGGAGGTTGTTGTTCTTCGGAATGTCTGGATGTGATCAATTTGCCATTAGTGGAACAAATTCAATTGAGAAAAGGACTCGATAAGGGAAACATGGTTTTCAAAAAAGGAAAATCAAAGGACTTAAAATTCAAAAAATCTGGAGCTCTGCCGGACGCTGCGTTGGCAGTATTCAAAAAGCCAAAAAATACCCGGCAACGCATATCAGAAAAAAAGGTATTGATAGGCAAAGGAGAACACTATTACACCAAATCTAAAATCGCATTGTTTTTAATTGAGGAAAACGAATTAAAGGTTGGAGATAAAATTATTGTTTCCGGCCCAACAACAGGGAATCAGGAACTCATATTAGGTGAAATGTATGTGAATGGCAAACTTGCAAACATTGCAAATGCCGGAGATAAAATAACCCTGAATTTACCCTTTAGAGTAAGGAATTCAGACAAATTGTTTAAAATAATTCAATAGCGAAGGATGGAAAAAGGAAAAATTGAATTAATGGCTCCTGCGGGAAATTTTGAATCCCTTCAGGCTGCAATTCAAAACGGGGCAGATTCGGTTTATTTTGGAGTGGAACAGCTAAACATGAGGGCACGCGCATCTGTCAATTTTACAATGGACGATTTATCGGAAATTGTAAGAAGATGTGAAGAGAAAAATATGCGCACCTATTTAACCCTTAACACCATTATTTACGATCACGATCTTTCAGTAGTAAAAACATTGCTGAATAAAGCAAAAGAAGCGGGTATCACAGCTGTAGTAGCTTCAGACCAGGCCGTAATCGCTTCAGCAAGGGGAATAGGAATGGAAGTGCATATCTCTACCCAACTTAATGTAACCAATATTGAAACTGTAAAATTCTACAGTCTTTTTGCCCAAACGATGGTGCTTTCCCGGGAATTGAGTTTACGGCAGGTTAAGTATATTACAGATCAAATTGAAAAAGATCAGATAAAGGGACCTTCCGGAGATTTGGTGGAAATTGAAATATTTGGTCATGGGGCCCTTTGCATGGCGGTTTCAGGAAAGTGTTATTTGAGTTTGCACTCAGATAATTCTTCGGCAAATCGAGGTGCCTGCAAACAAAACTGTCGAAAAAAATATACGGTAACAGACCAGGAAACAGGTTTTGAAATTGAACTTGACAATGAATATTTAATGTCACCCAAAGACCTTTGTACGATAGATATTCTTGATCAGGTGATGGATTCCGGCATACAGGTTCTAAAAATTGAAGGTCGTGGCAGGGCGCCGGAATATGTTGCAACTGTGATCAAAACATATCGCGAGGCTATAGATGCTTATTGCCTCGGGACCTATTCTAAGGAGAAAGTAACCTTGTGGATGGATGCTTTGAACACTGTTTATAATCGGGGATTTTGGTCTGGGTATTATCTGGGACAAAAATTAGGAGAATGGAGCAATCACAATGGTTCAGAAGCCACTCAAAAAAAGATATATATTGGTAAAGGCACTCACTATTTCCCCGAAGCCGGAGTTGCAGAGTTTAAAATTGAAGCATATGATATCAAAAAAGGAGATAAACTATTGATAACGGGCGCCAATACAGGAGTGGAGGAAGTAGTGATTGAGGATATGTATGTGAATGATCTGCCATTTGAAAAAGCAATTAAAGGGGATCATATTACCTTAAAAGTACCTTTTAGGGTGAGACTGTCCGATAAATTATATAAAATTACACAAGCCTGATGGTTGTAATCACTTTACAAAGAAAAAAGTGTATTGGCTGCAACTATTGTGTTGAGGTTGCTCCTCAACACTTTCAAATGTCAAAAAAAGACGGAAAAAGCGTGTTGTTAAAAGCTGTCGATAGCAAAGGTTTTTATACCCTCAAGTCTCATAATTATTCAATTTTAGAGGCTTGTGAAGCCGCTTCAAAGGCTTGTCCGGTAAAGATTATTTCTGTAAAAGAGACAAACTGAAAGCCTTTAGGCATACTTGCTAATATTGAAACAGCTTTTTCGTTTAAATATTTAGGATTTGTTCAGAAATAAAGTGACCGAATTATAGGCAGTTATTTTGTTCGCCAATAAGACGAAAAACGCAGACATAGCAGTAGCTATGGCGAGTATTTTCAACGCAGTTGACGAGCAAAATAACCCGTAGAAACGGGCAGGTTATTTCTAGACAGATCCTTAGATGAAAAAAGGAAATTTTTAACCCTCACTTAAAAAGTGATATATTTACCTTTTAAAAAAAATAACAGATCAAATAGTGGAGTAATACCACAAAGAACTTAAACAATATGGGCTGTACAAGCTGTAGTAACGATAAAAACGGGCAACCAAAAGGATGTAAAAACAATGGAACTTGCGGTACCGACGGATGTAATAAACTCACGGTTTTTGACTGGCTTGGTAATATGTCATTGCCGGATGGGATGGAACCTTTTAATTGCGTAGAAGTTCGATTTAAAAACGGGCGGAAACAATTTTTCACTAATACAGAAAAATTGAGTTTAAGCATCGGGGATACAGTTGCCACAGAGGCCTCTCCCGGTCATGATGTGGGAATGGTAACTCTTACAGGAGAACTGGTCAGGGTTCAAATGAAAAAGAAAAAAGTAAATATAGATAGCGAGGAAGTCCTGAAGGTTTACCGAAAAGCTTCGCAGCGCGATATTGATGTTTGGCAGGAAGCCAGGGATGGAGAGGATAATATGAAGGTGAGGGCCCGTGAAATAGCCATCAGACTGGATCTGAGAATGAAAATCAGCGATATTGAATTTCAGGGAGATGGTTCAAAAGCAACCTTCTACTATACCGCAGAAGAACGTATCGATTTTAGGCAGCTTATTAAAGAATTTGCAAGGGAATTCAATACTCGTATAGAAATGCGTCAAATTGGATTTCGTCAGGAAGCTGCAAGATTGGGTGGAATTGGTTCCTGCGGAAGGGAATTATGCTGTTCTACCTGGTTGACAGATTTCAGATCGGTAAATACTTCGGCAGCGAGGTATCAACAGCTTTCTTTAAATCCGCAAAAACTCGCCGGACAGTGCGGAAAGCTAAAATGTTGTTTAAATTATGAACTGGATTCTTACCTGGATGCATTAAAGGATTTTCCTAAAATCGAAATTAAACTTTATACCAAAAAAGGCGTTGCAAATTGTCAAAAAATAGACATTTTTCAGGGACATTTATGGTATGCTTATGAAGGTGACTGGATGAACTGGCATAAACTTTCTGCAGAGCAGGCCAATAAAATAATTAAGGCGAATATAGATAGGGAACCTATCGCAAGCCTTGAGGAATATGAAGTACAGTCAATTCCGGATGATGCTTCCAAACCCGATTTCAACCACGTAGTGGGAGAAGATAGTTTGACCAGGTTTGACAAGCCAAAGAGCTCAAACAAAAAGCGTAATAAAAATCAGCGACGAAAAGGAAAACCATCGAAAAATGCATAAATCTTTCTTGTTGATTTTGATAATTGTTTCAGTCTGTCTGATGTCTTGTGATAAAAAAAGGGTGTTTGATAAGTACCAATCAATTCCGAGTAAATGGAATAAAGATTCAATTGTTACGTTTAAACTTCAAAATATCGATTCTGTTCAAAATTACAATTTGTTCATAAATGTTAGGAATAACAGTGATTTTGCTTTTAGTAATTTGTTTTTGATCGCACAAATTCAATTTCCTCAGGGAAAGGTGATTACTGATACGTTAGAATATCAAATGGCCGCTCCAAATGGCCAGTGGATTGGCACAGGATTTGGGGACATAAAGGAAAATAAACTTTGGTACAAAGATAACTTCCGGTTTAATGAGGCCGGGGAATTCAAAGTTTCCATCCAGCAGGCGATGAGGAAGAACAGAAGTGAACAAGGAATTGAAAATCTGGAAGGGATTACCCAGGTTGGATTTAGAATAGAAAACACCCAAAATTAGTAATTGCACCTATGGCAAATCCGTCTAAGAAATCAAATTCAAAATCTGTTAAAAAATCTACAGGTTTTCGCAAATATATCATTGGATTTTGGACCCTATTCGGAATCGGAATAATGATACTGATATTGCTTTTCCTTATGGCAAGTTGGGGCGCGTTTGGGAAAATGCCTGAGTTTGCAGAACTGGAAAATCCGGAATCCAATTTGGCTACCGAGATCTTTTCAGCAGATGGTGAAACTCTTGGCAAGTATTATAGTGAAAACCGAACTCCCATAAAATACGAAGCTTTACCAACTCATCTCATCCAGGCACTTGTAGCGACTGAAGATGAACGCTATTATGAACATTCCGGGATTGATGCCAAAGGAACCCTTAGGGCCGCTGTATTTTTAGGATCAAGAGGTGGGGCGAGTACAATTACGCAGCAATTGGCTAAACTTTTATTTACCGAGGATGTTGCTCAGAATTTTATGGCTAGGGTAATGCAAAAATTCAAGGAATGGATCATTGCCACTCGCCTGGAACGCCAATATACCAAGGAAGAAATTATCACCATGTACTTCAATAAGTACGATTTTGTCTATCAGGCCGTAGGGATACGCTCTGCTTCAAAAATTTATTTCGATAAGGAAGCCAAAGACCTTAAGATAGAGGAATCGGCGGTTTTAGTGGCCATGCTAAAAAATTCCGCTTTATATAATCCTGTGCGCAGACCGGAAATGGTAGAACAACGCCGGAATCAGGTGCTGAAACAAATGGAAAAAAACGGGTTTTTAACTTCCATGGAAAAGGATTCCCTGCAGGCCATACCTATGAAAATTATTTTCACTCCTCAAGGTCATGACGAAGGTATCGCGACTTATTTCAGAGTTTATCTACAAGGCTTCATGAGAGATTGGATCGATAAAAACCCAAAACCCGAAGGAGGCACCTATAACATCTACCGCGACGGATTAAAAATTTACACCAGCATAGATTCCCGAATGCAGAAATATGCCGAAGAAGCTGTTGCACTGCACATGGCTCATCTTCAAAAGGAATTTGACTGGCAGAACAGGAATAACAAAACAGCGCCTTTTAGGGATATAAATGAAACTCAGGTTGCCCATATTGTTAAAAATGCGATGCGGGTATCTGCGAGATGGCATAAAATGGAAGCTCAGGGAAAATCTAAAAAAGAGATTGAGGATTCCTTTGAAAAGAAAACCGAAATGAGCGTTTTTAGCTGGAGTGGTATAAAAGATACCATAATGACCCCCAGGGATTCCATCCTGTACTACAAATCGTTTTTAAACGCCGGAATGATGTCCATGACCCCTCAAACAGGGGAAGTGAAAGCCTGGGTTGGTGGTATCAATTTCAAGCACTTTAAATATGAACATGTAAAGCAAGCGAAAAGGCAGGTAGGATCTACCTTTAAGCCTTTTGTTTATGCCACGGCTATAGATCAGTTAAAACTTTCACCCTGTGATGTTCTGCCCCGGAACCATTTTACTATGGAAGCCGGAAAACACGGAAATCAAAATGACTGGTCACCCCGTAACAGTGATAATAAATACGAGGGAATGTTGACATTGAAAAACGCTTTGGCACTTTCTGTCAATACGATTACAGCACGATTAATAGATAAAATTGGTCCAAGACCAGTTATTGAAATGCTCGATAAATTGGGAGTCGACACAAAGGATATTCCCGCGGTCCCTTCCATTGCTTTGGGAACTGCAGATATGAGTGTGTTTGAAATGGTTTCGGCCTACGGCACTTTTGTGAATGAAGGAGTGTACGTAAAACCGGTGGTAGTAAACCGGATTGAAGACAAAAATGGAACTGTATTGTATCAACAGGTTCCGGAAACTAGGGATGTGTTGAGCAAAGAAGCTGCTTACGTTACGATAAACCTGATGGAAGGGGTAACTCAATTCGGTTCAGGACAAAGACTACGTGGAACCTGGGCAGGAAATCAGGATCAATACAGACGGGCGGTAACAGGTTATCCGTATGATTTTAAAAACCCAATTGCCGGAAAAACTGGAACCACCCAAAATCAAAGTGATGGTTGGTTTATGGGAATGGTCCCTAATCTGGTTACCGGAGTTTGGGTTGGTGGGGAAGATCGTTCAGTCCATTTTCCCGGTATAACCTATGGACAGGGAGCAACTATGGCCCTGCCTATTTGGGGAATTTATATGAAAAAGGTCTATGCCGATAAAGAATTGGAGGTTTCCAGCGGAGCCTTCCCAAGACCGGAAAATCTTTCCATTGAAATAGATTGCGCAAATTATGGAGAGAAAAATAAAGATTCCCAAAACACTTCCGATGAATTGGAATTTTAAATAATTCTAAAAATATTTAATTTAGTTGCCTGAAATCGTTGTAGTAAGATCAATATTTTTGTAAATTTCCCAAAACGAAATTTCAATGATCAAAAAAACTGTAAATAACGTTCAGGAAGCTTTAAGTGGTGTTCATGACGGAATGACATTTATGCTTGGGGGTTTTGGCCTATGCGGAATTCCTGAAAATGCCATTTCAGAATTGGTGAAGCTCAACTTAAAAGACCTTATCTGTATATCCAACAATGCCGGGGTAGACGATTTTGGTCTCGGCCTTTTGCTTCAAAAAAAACAAATCAAAAGAATGGTTTCCTCTTACGTGGGGGAAAATGCCGAATTTGAGCGTCAGATGCTCAGCGGTGAACTGGACGTGGAACTCACTCCCCAGGGGACGTTGGCAGCAAAATGCCAGGCAGCACAACAAGGTTTCCCAGCTCTATATACACCTGCAGGCTATGGCACAGAAGTAGCCTTAGGTAAGGAAACTCGTGAATTCAACGGCAAAATGTACGTGTTGGAAGAAGCTTACAAAGCCGATTTTGCCTTTGTAAAAGCTTGGAAAGGCGATGAGGCCGGAAACTTAATCTTCAAAGGAACAGCCCGAAATTTTAATTCGTTAATGTGCGGTGCAGCTACAATAACCGTTGTTGAAGTTGAAGAATTGGTAAAACCAGGGGAACTGGATCCAAATCAAGTTCATATTCCCGGAATTTTTGTGCAACGTATTTTTCAGGGTAAAAATTACGAGAAACGAATTGAGCAGAGGACTGTGAGAAAGAAATAAGGATTTGAAAATGTGGGTTTATGAGAAATGATTATGTTATTGTGGATAAAACTTTCAATTTAGCCATAGGAGCCAATTTTAATCATTTCAAAAATTATCAGCAGCAGTAATAAAAAAACCAATTTTCAGACAAAAAATATTGAATTCAAAATCAATTTTGTAGTTAACAAGGGAAGATTTGAACTTTCAAATCTTCAAATTAACCAATTTTCAAATCAAAAAAATGTTAGATAAAAACGGAATTGCAAAACGCATAGCAAAAGAAATCAAAGACGGCTATTATGTCAACCTTGGGATTGGGATTCCAACCTTGGTGGCAAATTTTGTACGTGACGATATAGAAGTAGAATTTCAAAGCGAAAACGGAGTACTGGGAATGGGCCCTTTTCCATTTGAAGGGGAAGAAGACCCCGATTTGATCAATGCAGGGAAACAAACAATTACCGCGTTACCCGGTGCCAGTTATTTTGATTCAGCAATGAGTTTTGGAATGATTCGAGGACAACACGTAGATCTCACCATTTTAGGAGCTATGGAAGTGGCTGAAAACGGAGATATTGCCAATTGGAAAATTCCCGGAAAAATGGTTAAAGGAATGGGAGGTGCGATGGATCTGGTGGCCTCTGCTGAAAATATTATTGTGGCGATGATGCATACCAACCGGGCAGGTAAATCAAAATTGCTTAAAAAATGTTCCCTGCCATTAACAGGAGTAGGTTGTGTTACCAAAATTGTAACAGAACTGGCTGTAATTGAAGTCACCAAAAAAGGTTTTAAATTATTGGAACGTGCTCCAGGAGTAAGTATTGAAGATATTAAAAAAGCTACCGAAGGCACCTTGATTGTGGAAGGAGAAATCCCGGAAATGATACTGGATTAGGGAAATTGAGGATAGCTGATTTAGAAATTATTCAATGAAAAAACCCGTTCCAAATATTTGGAACGGGTTTTTCTATGATTTAAAAATAATAACCGGAATTTAAAGGAGTCCGTTTGGCTCTACCCATTTAAACTGGTGCTGGTCTTTTGGAATGGCAATTCTACTTGCAATTCGGGTCATCCTATCGGGCAAAGCCAATAAATAATCCCTGGCTTTTTCAGCCTCATCCGTAAGTGAGGTGAATTTATCTATTTCCCAATAATTGTTCAATTTTCTTAGGATATCTATATAATCATAGGTGGTATAAACCTCTAAACGCTGGGCGGCATTGGAGAAATTTTCAAAGGCAGATGCAATTTCCTGACCGGATTCCCTGATGAATTGGGCGGGCATCACGATTTTTTTCTTCATCATATCATGGAAAGCCAACATCATTTCACTTGGATCATATTCAAAGATGGTCTTTACAAATTCCCGGTATGCCAGGTGATGCCTCATCTCATCCCCCGCAATAACGCTGCACATTTTGGCAAGCATTTTATTTCCTTTTTGTTTGGCGAGTTGCCCCACTCTTTTATGGGAAATATTGGTGGCCAATTCCTGAAAACTGGTATAGACGAAATTTTTATAAGGATCTCTTCCGGTACCAATATCAAACCCATCACTGATTAAATACTGCGTGGTTTTTTCAATTTCGCGCATATTTACCCTTCCCGAGAGATAAAGGTATTTGTTAAGGGTATCTCCGTGACGGTTTTCTTCCCCGGTCCAGTGACGAAGCCATCTTGACCAGCCATCATGCCCATGCTGGTTTACGCCTTCCATATCCATTAACCAGGATTCGTATGTAGGCAGAGCTTCTTCAGTAACCATATCGGCTACAAGAACAACCCAGAAATCGTAGCCAAGTTCCTTGGATTCTTCTCTTATTTGTTTGATCTCCTCCATGTAATTATCATTTTGAAGATTAGGCAAAAGATCTGAAGGTTGCCAGATTTCTTCAATTGGGATCAAATACTTATCAATATAACCATCGATTGTTTTTTCAACGGTTTGCATAACTTCTAATCGGATGTTGGTTAAGGCCATAGCTTTTATTTTTAAAGGGTTTCCAAACAATACAAAAGCAAATTCTGTAAAGCGCTGGCTAATATTTATTTATATATCATCAAAAATAGTGCAACGATATTCTAATATTTTCAAATATATAAATTTATTGAAAAGTTAAGGTAGAAAAGACTCTAAATTTCTTCCTTTTTCTTTCGGATAAAGCTTGTGTACCGGTTCACTCTGCCAGATTTTATTGGAATTTATATCAATGGCAGAAAGTTTTCCTTTAAAAGCTGCACCGGTATCTAAATTCCAGACATTTGCCATTTTGACCGGTTTGGTCTCGTCAATCCTGGTGACAGGAGTATGACCAATAAAGATCTCTTCATATAATTGCAAACGTGCAGGATAAAATTTGTGGGTGAGCGGCAAGGTTTTATTCAGGGATAAAGCCATTTCCCACAAAGTACGATCCCAATAAAATAAGCTGGGATAATATTCTGCTTCCGGGCCGCGAAGGTTGGTAAATCCAGCGTGTATAAACAACCTGTTTTGCCCGTCAACATAATAATCCTGCATCTGTTCATAAAACCCGATATGGGTTTTGATCTCTTCAGAAGAAAGGTTTCGGTAAGCATCAATACTTGTTTGTCCTCCATGCATCAGCCATTGTTCGTTAAAATCACCGGTTTTTAACCAATGATGTGTTAGATCATCATGGTTTCCACGCAAGAAAACACAGGTATTTTTGTTTGCAAGTTCTATTAAATAACTTATCACATTGGCAGAATCGCTCCATCCATCTACATAATCCCCTAAAAATATCAGGTTATCATCTTGGGTTAATTCAATTCTTTGAAACAATTGAACCAAGGCCTTTAACCCTCCGTGGATGTCACCAATTGCAATTGTTCTGTTCATATTAACTGTATTTCACCTTTCTTAAAATCCGCATACTTTCCTTATATGCGCGATATGCTTTTTTATTATGAAGCCTTAATGCCTCTTTTGCACCTTCAAGTTTTTCTATGGCACTCTCAAAATGATTAAAAGAACAAATTAAATAGGTTTCCGGAAGATTTACAAGGTCCTTCTCTTCTTGTTTATTTAGTGTTAGGCCATTCTTTAATTTTGAAAGCAAAGCATTATTGGCGTTGTAAATATGATGTAAAATTTTTTTATTGAATTGAGGCGGTTCAAACAACAATTTGCTTTCCATCTCGTAGCTCGCGTTATCATGGAATTTAATGGTGACTTCTTCCAGTGGATAATACTGAAATTTATTTTCCAATCCCAGATGTACATGTTCCACAATCTTGAAATAATCGTCGGTAATACTGATGCTAACTTCATCTAATTCAGAATAAAAAAGCTTCACCTGTTCATTGATCAGTTCAATATCCAGCCGCGAATAGTAAATGTCATTTTTAATTTTTTTAATTTTCCCGGCCCAGCAAACCACAAAATATTCCTTGAACACTTTATAAGTAGGATGAAAATCTTTTCGTTTGTTCATAAAATCGAAGACACCATCCAGAGTGAGTTCAATATTGTTTTGAGCGTGGTTTTCTATTGAATCGACTATTTTGGAGTTCACATCCTTTATTTCGATCCCGAATAT